>DATEOV010000032.1:0-2678 GCA_035273645.1 Flavobacterium sp.
ATACAGAATATTAATTTTTAACGGTAAAATTTACAACATGGCATTAAAAGGGCTTTTTAGAAAAAAAACGGTTCAAGATATTTTAAAGCAGGTCGAAAAAAATAATTTGGAAGGGCATGAAGCGTTAGGAAAGCATTTAACAGCCAGAGATTTAACCGCTTTTGGAATTGCAGCAATTGTTGGAGCCGGTATTTTTAGTACCATTGGGAAAGCTAGTTTTGACGGAGGTCCAGCTGTAATCTTCTTGTTTTTATTTACTGCAGTTGCCTGTAGTTTTGCGGCTTTTGCTTACGCTGAATTTGCTTCAATGGTTCCTGTTTCGGGAAGTGCTTATACTTATTCTTATGTTGCTTTTGGAGAATTGATCGCCTGGATTATTGGTTGGGCATTGATTATGGAATATTCTGTTGGGAATATAACGGTCGCCATATCTTGGAGTGATTACTTTACAGGGCTGCTCTCCAGTGGTGGAATTGATTTGCCACAGTGGGTACAAATGGATTATTTAACAGCTTCTAGTGGTTTCAATGATGCTACAGCCTTGATGGAAGGAGGGAAGACTTTTGAAAATTTGAGCTCAGGAATGCAAAATGCTTATACAGCCTGGACAACTTCACCAATGATTGGTTCTTTTCATTTTGTGGCCGATTTACCTGCACTATTAATCATTGTCTTGATTACAGCCTTGATTTATCGTGGAATGAAAGAATCCCGTAATGCCAGCAACATAATGGTTGTAGTTAAATTGTGTATTGTTCTTTTGGTTATTGCCGTTGGAATATTTTATGTAGATACTACGAACTGGAATCCTTTTGCACCCAATGGTGTTTCGGGAGTTTTAAAAGGAGTGTCAGCGGTGTTCTTTGCTTATATTGGTTTCGATGCTATTTCGACTACAGCCGAGGAATGTAAAGATCCACAACGTGATTTACCAAGAGGGATGATGTGGGCAATTATTATTTGTACAATTCTTTATATTGCTATTGCATTGGTTTTGACAGGAATGGTGAGTTATAATACTTTGAATGTTGGAGATCCATTGGCTTTTGTATTTGATCAATTGCATTTGAAATGGATGTCGGGAATTATTGCGGTAAGTGCCGTGGTTGCTATGGCGAGCGTATTATTAGTTTTCCAAATGGGACAACCGCGTATTTGGATGAGTATGAGTCGTGATGGTTTGTTGCCGAAAAAATTCTCTAATGTGCATCCAAAGTTCAAAACGCCTTCTTTTGCCACTATTGTAGTTGGTTTTGTTGTGGCGGTTCCTGCTTTGTTTATGAATTTAACGATGGTTACCGATTTATGCAGTATCGGAACATTGTTTGCTTTTGTTTTGGTTTGTGCAGGTGTTTTGGCATTGCAAAATAGAACGGATATCCCAAGAGGAAAATTCAAAACTCCTTATGTTAATTCTAAATACATATTTCCATTATTGATTATCATTGCTTTAGTAATTTCTTTTACCTACAATAAAAAAGCAACTATGGGTTTCATTACCAATGAAACCAAAACTAATGATTCGGAATTTATTATTACGTCATTAAATAAAGAAGAGACACAAAAAGTATATGATTATTTGGTAAGCATTGAAGGAAAAACTAATGCTACCGAAAAACTGGATGTAGAGCATTTGTTGAGTCAGTATCAGGAAGATGAGGCTAAATACGAATCGGTTGTTGCGGGATTGCCTATTTCGGATTCTATTAAGTACGAAAGTGGATTTGATTTGTTCAAACATAAAATACCAATGTGGATTTTCTTAATTGTAATCGTTGGATTGGTATTTTGGTCTTACAAAGAAAACTTGTCTTTGATTCCGCTTTTGGGTTTAATCTGCTGTTTGTATATGATGGCTGAGTTAAGCGTTTGGAACTGGATTTATTTTGGAATTTGGCTACTTTTAGGATTGGTGATTTACTTTGGTTTCAGCCGAAAAAACAGTAAACTGAATACTCAAGAAGTTTAGTAAACTTATAAAAATATAAAAGCCGTTCTGAAATAATGTCAGAACGGCTTTTTTGTTTTAAAGACCCATTGCAATAAAGTTAAGACCTATTTTTTCATAATTTTTTGCATGGTTTCTTGTCCGTTTTCTAATCGGATGACAATAAAATAAAGTCCAACGCTCAAACGACTTACGTCAATGGTGTTTTCATTTACTTTGCCTTCCTGAACAGTCTTTCCTTGTGCAGAAATAATAGTGTAATTATTTATTGGGCTCGTTGAACTGATTTGTAAAGTCTCATTTACCGGATTTGGATATAAGCGAATAAGATAAGTTTCTTCTTCTGCTTTAACCTCTGGTTTGGCGTCCATTTTGGCGGTAGTTACGCCCCAAGTATAAGAGTAGCCATTAGTTTTGTTCAGTAAATCGGGTGTTTGATTTGCGGAACCACTTGAGCCATTATTGAAAATTATATTTACAGATGTAGGACCAGTAATCGTGTACTTATAAAAACCATTCGTGTCAGGAACCATTGTTACCCCAGGCCAAGTTGTGTTAGCAACACTTCCTGAAGGAACTGCATTCCAATAGTGTAATTTAGGAGCCGATGTCCAGCTTGTTGGTGGTTTAAAGTAAACAGTAAGCGTTGTTGCTGCACTAAAATTATAAGTTTCTGTTTTAACGGCAGAACTAACTCCAGCCACATTTTTGACAAATGCCTTAAGGGTTG
>DATEOV010000033.1:0-15826 GCA_035273645.1 Flavobacterium sp.
CTTGCCGTGGAGTTTGAAATTATCAAAAAAGCAGGTTCTTGGTTCAGTTATGGTGATACCAAACTAGGGCAAGGCCGTGATGCAGTTAAAACATTAATCAAGGACAATCCAGAATTGGCAGATGAACTGGAAGTGAAAATCAAAAATCACATCAAGGAATTAGCCGAAGCATAAAAAAACAGAAAAGACCGTCTAGTTCCAAAAAACGAGACGGTCTTTTTTATTTACTTATTTTTGATTCATCCAGCTTTTTAAACTCCAATAATTCATTGTAAATTAAGTTTCGAACGTGTTCGCGAACATCTTTTCTGTCCAATGGTTCTCCTTTATCCGAGACCGTTTCAACCAAAGGCAAAATCTTAACGCGCATTTGACCTGGACTACCACTATAGAATGTGTACGACAATCTCTTCTTATTATCCGGAAAAACGAGAGGAACGATGGGTAAATGATGTTCTACCGCCAAACGGAAAGCCCCGTCCTTGAAATGATCCAAAAAGATAGTCTCATCATGCGGTACGCCTCCTTCTGGAAAAATACAGATACTTAATCCTCTATCAATTCTTTTTTGAGCTTCATTAAACACTTCCATTCTGCTTTTTGAACAGCTTCTGTCCACTAGAATACTTGTTCTTTTATAGAAAAAACCGAACAATGGAATTTTGGCAAGCGACATTTTCCCAACAAAAACAAAAGGATTGTCCACTGAAGCAAGCATTAGCATAATATCCGACATGGAAGTATGGTTGGCCACAAACATATAACTTTTCTTGCGGTCCAATTTTTGAACTTTCTCAATTTTATAATAGAAACCCATTCCAAAAAGCACACATTTGGCCCAAATGCGGGACATTTTAAAGAAATAAGGGTAACCTCTTTCAGTCAATATGGAAGCCACCAAAAAAGGAAGCATAATTAGAATGGGTATGAGCATAACCACATAAAACCATACCCGCCAAATGGCCCAAAATATCTTTTTTATACTTTTCATAGATCCAAAAGTAAGGAAACTTGCGGAAAATTTAGCAAAAGAATTAACTTTGCGGTCAAATATTACATCACCATACAATCATACGAGATTTAAATAAATAAAAATGGCAAAAATACTTACAGGCGTTCAAAGTACAGGAACTCCACATTTAGGAAACCTATTGGGCGCAATTATACCTGCAATCGAACTGTCGAATAAACCAGAAAACGAATCTTTCCTTTTTATAGCCGATCTGCATTCAATTACACAAATAAAAGATGGCGACACACTGAGAGGTAACACCTATAGTACTGCTTGCGCTTGGTTAGCTTGCGGTTTGGACATAGAAAAAGTTGTTTTTTATCGTCAGTCAGATGTGGCACAAACAGCAGAATTATCTTGGTATTTAAGCTGTTTTTTTCCTTTTCAACGTTTGACATTGGCACACTCTTTCAAAGACAAATCAGATCGATTGGATGATGTTAATGCCGGTTTGTTTTCATATCCAATGTTAATGGCGGCGGATATTTTATTATATGATGCTCAGTTTGTTCCCGTTGGAAAAGACCAATTGCAACACTTGGAAATTACCCGTGACGTAGCGTCTCGTTTCAACCACCAAATGGGTGAAACTTTTGTGATACCTGAAGCTAAAATTCAAGAAGATAGTATGCTGATTCCTGGTACGAACGGTGGAAAAATGAGTAAATCGGCGAATAACTTCATCAATATTTTCTTGGATGACAAAGCCTTGCGCAAACAAATCATGAGTATTGAAACCGATAGTACGCCACTTGAAGCTCCAAAAAATCCAGATACCTGCAACTGCTTTGCTTTGTATAAATTATTGGCAGACGAAAGTCAAATCGAAGCGATGAGAGCCAATTATTTAGGAGGTAATTACGGATATGGTCACGCCAAACAAGCATTGTTTGAATTGATCGTTGAAAAATTCAAAACCGAAAGAGAAAAATACAACTACTACATCAACAATCTTCCAGAAGTAGATGCTTTATTGAAAAAAGGAGCTGCAAAAGCCAGTATTGTTGCGACTGGTGTTTTGAATAGAGTTAGAGAGAAATTGGGGTTTGAAGTTTAGATAAAATTTCCACAAACAAAGCAAATTGCACTAATTTTCACGAACAGATTCGTGAAAATTAGTGCAATTCGTTTTTTAACTTAATGAAGTGGTAAATTAAGGCGACACAAAACTTTCTGTTTAATACCGACTTTTCTAATACAAAATCCGCCATAATTTCAAAAACCTGTTATTCTTTCAGTGATTTTTCTGCTATTATAATTGTATGCGTTTCTTCAGTTTTATCGCTTTTCGGATAATTTTTTAGCATAAAATTCAGATTATCAAAATCGTTTGCTTTTAATTGATTTGTCAAGTTTTCTGTGCTGTGATAATAAAAATAGGTCCTATCACCACTGCTTCCTTTTTGATAGCCCGATTTGTCTTTTTCACCTTCTACAAAACTTAAATATATTATTCCCTTTTCATTTAATAGGTTTTTACAATCGCCAATGATTTTTTCAATATCAAATTCTGACAAATAAGGCAAGCAAAATCCACAAACAACTGCATCAAATTTGGTTTTTATATTGTCAATTTCTCTACTGTCCATCACTTCAAATTTAGTATTTGGACAATTTATTTTTGCCAAATCAATCATGTTTTGTGAAATGTCAATTCCTAAAATATTGAAATCAGGTCTTTTATTCAATAGATATTTTGTTATATTTCCTGGGCCGCAACCAATTTCTAAAATTGACGGATTGCTTTTTGGCAATAATTCACAAAACTTATCATAAGTATCATTATACAAGTCTAAATCCATAAATTTATCTTCGTATAATTTGGCTACTTTATTCCACGTTTCAAATGTTTCTAGATATCTATCCATTTTTAATTGACGATTAAAATGTTCACAATTCCTACTGTATCGGCAAGTTTTTCTCGAAAGCAGAACCAAAAGAAATAAAGGAATCCGTTCCTCCCACTCCTTCAATAATGTGGATTTGTTCGTAGATGATTTTGCGTAACTCTTCGTTATTGGCCGCCACAATCTTGATAAATAAAGCGTATTTACCCGAAACCCAATGACATTCCACAATCTCTGGAATCAATTTGAGTTGCTCTGCTATTGAGTATGCGAAACGAGCTTCTTTGGTGGTGATTCCAGTATAGGTAATCGTTTCAAAACCATAGGCTTTCGCATTCAATTTTACCGAAAACCCGGCAATCAAACCCGATTCCTGCAATTTTCGTACACGCAAATGAACCAATGAATTGGACACTTTTAATTCTTTGGCCAACTCAGAATAGGGTATTCTTCCGTTCTCACTCAGCTTTCTGATGATTTCTTGGTCTAAATAATCAGTATTTTCGTTGTTTTTGGAGTTTAACATCACTTAACTATTTGGTTGAAAACTATAACATTGACAATTCTAAAGCAAAAAAAATGCCTACAGATGTCAAAATTACATAATTATTATTCAAATATGTCTATTTATCAATAATCGAATCATCATTATGTTAGTTCGACATATTTCTACTTAGTTTTGTGTCATTCTTACAATTTAAAAACACAGACAGAAATGGACAAAAATCAACTGCTTTCGAAACTATGGGAACAATATGCTGAAATAACCCCATCTGCAAAAAAAATACACACCTTACTAGAAGAAAAAGGTGAAACCATTCTAAATGATCACATTGCGATTAGAACATTTAATGACAAAAGAGTCAACATCTCTGTCTTAGAAAAAATTTTCGTAAACGTTGGATATGAAGCCCGTGGAGAGTATGTTTTTGAATCTAAAAAGTTATTTGCAAAACATTACGAACATACTACAGACAAAGATGCCCCGAGAATTTTTATCTCTGAGTTAGAGTTAGAAAAATGTTCCGAATCGTTACAAAACACGGTTAAAAAAATATTGGACGATTGCGATCCAAATGAGTTTAATCACCCACAATTGGCTTTGAACAGCACTTTTTGGAAATCAGATTCACAAGCGATTTACAAATCACTCTTAGAAGAATCAGAATACGCCGCTTGGATGTATATCTACGGTTTTAGAGCCAATCATTTTACCATTAACGTAAATGCACTTAAGAATTTTGAAAAACTGGAAGAATTGAACAACTTTTTGGAGGAAAACGGTTGGAAATTAAACGCTTCCGGAGGAAAAATAAAAGGAACACCTGAGCAATTTTTAGAGCAATCTAGTACATTGGCAGATTTATACACAATTACCTTTGAAGAAGGTTCTATCGAAATCCCATCTTGCTATTACGAATTTGCCTTGCGATACGCTATGCCTGATGGTAATTTGTACCAAGGATTTGTGGCTTCATCTGCCGACAAAATTTTTGAAAGCACAGATGTGAAATTGCAAAATTAGAAGCTAAAAACTATTCAATAACTTGTCATATTCGCCATTTTTTGGATTGGATTATGACAAGTTATTGTCTTTTTTAAGAAATATCACTCCCAAATTGCATAAATCCACATTGAAAAACTCATTTTTAAATAAATAAAATAAAATTTAAAATTGCTTTTTGAGGATTAAATTTAATAATGCCCAGTCAAAAAGACTATTTATAACAATAACCTCAATTATCGTTAAACTGGCTAGTATTATACCAATATATTTTCAGAATAACAATCGAGGGTTTATCTTTGTGCAAAAAATTTACAAATAATTTTTATTTGTGACAAACACAAAAAAGATGACAGAAAATCAGGAAACATTTATATTCGATTTTGACAGTACTTTTATAAAAGTCGAAGCACTTGATGTATTATGCGAAGTAATTTACGAAGATAGTGCCGCAGGGGTACAAATATTAAGTGAAATTCAGCGATTAACCGACCTAGGAATGGAAGGTAAATTGTCCCTAAAAGAATCTTTGACCAAAAGAATTCAATTATTACAGGCTAATAGAGATCACATCGGTAGTGTAATTGAAGAATTAAAAAAGAAAGTAACAGCTTCAGTAATTAGAAATAGAACTTTTTTTAAACAACATTCCGATAATATTTACATCATTTCAAACGGTTTTAAGGAAATCATCATTCCAATCGTTTCGGAATATGGCATCAAACCAGAACACGTTTTGGCAAATACTTTCAAATTTGACCATGACGGAAAAATAATTGGTTTTGACGAAAAAGACGAATTGTGTGAAAACCAAGGAAAAGTAAAAAAAATCAAATCATTGAATCTTCAAGGAGAAGCGATAATGATTGGTGACGGGTATACCGATTACGAAACCCTAGAAGGCGGAGCGGTAAGCAAGTTTTTTGCTTTTACCGAAAACGTAAGCCGTAAAATCGTAGTAGAAAAAGCTAGCCAGATAGCGCCATCATTGGACGAAATCCTTTATGAACTGTCTTATAAAGCTTCTGTTTCTTATCCAAAAAACAGAATTAATGTTTTGTTATTGGAAAACGTTCACGAAGATGCTGTTAAAATCTTTGAACATGAAGGCTATAATGTAGAAACTATCAAAGGTTCTTTGTCTGAAGACGAATTGATCGAAAAAATAAAAGGAGTTTCAATACTTGGAATCCGTTCAAAAACTCACGTTACGGCCAAGGTTTTGGAACATGCCAATAAGCTTCACGCTGTTGGAACATTCTGTATTGGAACGAATCAAGTGGATTTGAATGCTTGCAGCATGAAAGGAATTTCTGTTTTTAACGCACCATACAGTAACACTAGATCTGTTGTGGAATTGGCTTTGGGACAAATCATTATGCTCGTTCGTAATACTTTCGAAAAAAGCAAATTAATGCACGAAGGTGTTTGGGACAAATCGGCCACAAACAGTGTTGAAATTCGTGGAAAAAAATTAGGTTTGGTTGGATACGGAAGTATTGGATCACAGCTTTCTATCGTTGCCGAAGCATTGGGAATGAAAGTATATTTCTACGATGCTGTTGACAGATTGGCTCTTGGAAATGCCAAAAAATGTTCTTCTTTAAAAGAATTATTATCGCTTTCGGATGTTGTTTCTTTACACGTTGACGGACGCGCAAGCAATAAAAACATAATCGATGCCGATGCTTTTGATTACATGAAGCCAGGTGTTGTATTTTTGAACCTTTCAAGAGGTCATGTAGTTGATATTGAAGCATTGGTTGCCAACTTAAAAAGCGGTAAAATTCACGGTGCCGCTGTCGATGTTTTCCCATACGAACCAAAAAACAACGACGAGCCATTTGTTTCTGAATTACAAGGTTTGAAAAATGTAATATTGACTCCGCACATTGGAGGAAGTACCGAAGAAGCGCAAGAAGATATCGGACATTATGTTGCCAACAAAATAATTAATTACATCAATACAGGTACGACTTACGGAAGCGTAAACCTTCCTGAAATTCAGCTTCCTGAACTTCAAAGTGCGCACCGTATCATGCATATTCACGAAAATGTAAAAGGTATTTTGGCACAAATCAACAATATACTTTTAGAGTACGATAACAATATTTTGGGACAATATCTGAAAACCAACGAAACTTTGGGATATGTAATTACCGATATTGATAATTTCCACAACAAAGATTTGGAGAAAAAACTGAAAAAGATTCCAAATACAATCAGATATAGAATTCTATACTAAATAATTTTAAAATTCAGCTTTTAGACTTCAAATCACAGGAAATCTAAAAGCTGAAATTTTTAATCTAAAATCACCAAAATGAACCTTGAAAGTCTTGAAAAGCAATTAGCTGGAAAATTATTGTACGACCACACCATGCGTACACTTTATGCCACTGATGCAAGTGCTTACAAAGAAATGCCGTTGGCAGTGGCCATTCCAAAAACGAAGGAAGATATTCAGAAAATCATTGCTTTTGCTAGAGAAAACAAAAGCAGTGTAATTCCTCGTGCAGCTGGAACTTCTCTTGCTGGACAAGTTGTCGGAAATGGAATCGTGGTTGATATTTCACAAGAATTTACCAAAATCCTTTCGGTTGACCCAGTTGAAAAATCGGCTTGGGTAGAACCTGGAGTGATTCGTGACGAACTGAATTTACATTTAAAATCCTATAAATTATTCTTTGGCCCTGAAACCTCAACCAGTAACCGCTGTATGATTGGCGGAATGGTCGGTAACAATGCCTGTGGTGCAAGATCCGTGATTTATGGCTCCACTCGTGAGCATTTACTTGAAATTAAAGGATTCTTGGCAGATGGTAATGAAGTGACTTTTGGCGCTTTGACCAATGCCGAATTTGAAGACAAATGCAACGGAATAAATGTGGTAAGCCCATTGGAACAAGCTATTTATGTTCAAACCAAAGAATTATTGTCGTCACCAGCCAACAGAGCTTTATTCGACGAAAATTATCCAAAAAAATCAATTCCGAGAAGAAACACGGGATATGCATTGGATTTATTGGCAGACAGCCAGCCTTTTGGCGATCCGACCGAAAAATTTAATTTTTGTAAATTAATCGCAGGTTCTGAGGGGACTTTGTTCTTCTCTACAGCTATTAAACTAAATTTGGTTGATGCACTAAAACCTTTCGCTGGTTTGGTCTGCGTTCACCACAATAGCATCAACGAATCGCTGAAAGCCAACTTGGAAGCCTTGAAATTCAAGCCGGACAGTGTTGAGCTAATCGACCATTATATCCTTGAATGTACCAAAGAAAATATCGAGCAAAGCAAAAATAGATTCTTTGTGGAAGGCGATCCACAGGCGATTTTGGTTGTTGAATTTTTAAGGGACTCGAAAGAAGAAATTGTCGAAATCGCCCAAGAAATGGAAGAGCTGATGCGTTCCAAAAACCTTGGTTACCACTTCCCGATTGTTTGGGGCGAAGACACTAATAAAGTTTGGAATTTGAGAAAAGCAGGATTGGGATTATTGTCCAATATTCCAGGTGATGCCAAAGCGGTTGCCGTTATTGAGGACACTGCGGTTGACGTAAATGATTTACCTGATTTTATCGAAGATTTTAATGCTATTCTAAAAGAGCGAAATCTAAGTTGCGTGCATTATGCCCACGCTGCGACAGGAGAATTGCACCTTCGACCTATCATTGACCTAAAAACCAAAGAAGGAACTGCTCTTTTTAGAACTATCGCTACTGATATTGCTCATTTGGTTAAAAAATACAAAGGTTCCCTTAGTGGCGAACACGGGGACGGAAGACTTCGCGGTGAATTTATTCCGCTGATGTTGGGAGAAGAAATCTACCAAATGTTTATCCAAGTGAAAAATACTTGGGATCCTTGGGGAATTTTCAATCCCGGAAAAGTGGTAAATACACCTCCAATGGACAGCAGTTTAAGGTACAATCCTGGACAGGAGACTCCAATGCCCGAAACCTATTTTGACTTCTCGGAACACAACGGAATCGTGCGTGCTGCCGAAATGTGCAACGGATCGGGAGATTGTAGAAAAACAGAGAAAAGCGGTGGTACAATGTGCCCGAGTTATATGGCAACCCGTGATGAAAAACACACTACCCGCGCCAGAGCCAACATTCTGAGAGAAACCATTACCAACTCGACCAAAGAAAACAAATTTGATGATGAAGGTTTGCTGGAAGTCCTTGACTTATGCTTGAGCTGTAAAGGATGTAAATCCGAATGCCCTTCGAATGTGGATATGGCGAAGCTAAAAGCGGAAACCTTACAGCAATACCATGATAAAAACGGGGTGAAATTCCGTTCGAAATTAATTGGTAATACTCCAAAAATCAATCAAATATTTGCCTCATTACCGTGGTTGTATAATTTTGGAACCAAAGGAATCATAGGAAACATTGTAAAACGTTCGACTGGTTTTGCCACCGAAAGATCGTTGCCTCAAATGCACAAGATTACCTTTAAAAAATGGTTCACAAACTACAAACAAGTGGGGAATTTCATACATGAAAAAGTCTATTTGTACAACGATGAATTCATGAATTTCAATGATGTCGAAATTGGTCAGACAGCTGTGAAGTTGTTTAACCGTTTGGGTTATGAAGTAGTCGTTCCAAACATTGGTTTCAGCGGAAGAACCTATCTTTCGAAAGGAATGTTGAAAGAAGCCAGAGAATTGGCTGAAAAAAATACTCAGGCTTTCGCAAAAGAAATGCCGGAAAACGCAATTTTGATTGGAATCGAACCTTCGGCAATATTGTCGTTCCGTGATGAATATCCGGATTTATGTCGTGGTGATTTAAAACAAAAAGCCAAAGCATTTTCAAGCAGAGCAATGCTTATCGAAGAATTTTTAGCAAAAGAACTAGACGAAGGTCGTATAACCTCCAATTCTTTTACGGAAAACACCGAAAGAGTTCGTATGCACGGTCACTGTTTCCAAAAAGCGTTGTCTTCATTGGTACCGCTTAAAAAAATCCTAATGTTGCCACAAAACTATACAGTACTTAATATCCCAAGCGGATGTTGTGGTATGGCGGGATCTTTTGGATACGAAAAAGAACATTATGACATTTCGATGAAAATTGGAGAATTGGTTTTATTCCCAACCATACGTTCAGAAGAACAGGCCACGTTGATTTCTGCCTCAGGAACAAGCTGTAGACACCAAATAAGCGATGGAACAAGCCGAAAAGCATTTCACCCTGTTGAGATACTTTTTAAGGCTTTAAAATAAGCACAATTAGTTTTGATAAAAAAGGTTGCAGATTATAAACATCTGCGGCCTTTTTTTATTTAACCAAGAATCCGCATTAGGGTTCGCTTAACCGATAAATAATTTCAAGAATTATCAAAAATTTAATAGGTAAGGCCATTGTCTTGTGCTCAACTGATGAAGAGACGCAATAGATTTCCAATGCATAATTAGTATTTAATTCATAAACGACTAGATATTAATACGGTATCAATGCGTTTTTCAATTCTTTAGAAAAAAATAAAAGAAAAATCATTTTTTGTAAAACCAAAAACATTTCGATTGCGTAAATATCTTTATAACTTAAAAATAGATTTTTATGAAATTTAAATTGTTTCTTCCTTTATTTCTCTTGACAATTATATCAACTTTGAATTCTTGCGCTCCAGATGATACTGTTGAAAACCCAACAACAAATTATTCCTCTAAAAATACAGTAGATTATACATATACATCAGTTGAATTAGAGACTCTTAATTCAATAAATGATTATAGAGTCAGTATTGGATTAGCACCTCTTAAAAAAGAAAATCTTCTTTCGTTGGTATCTGCGGAACATGATCAATATATGATTACCAATAAAGTAGTTAGCCATGAAGGTTTTGATAAACGTTACCAAACCATCATGAATTCTTTAGGAGCTATAAAAGTTGGTGAGAATATTGCATATTCAAACAGCACTGTCACTAGTAAGGGAATTGTAACTGCTTGGTTAGCTAGTCCAGAACATAAAAAAAATATTGAAGGCGATTATACCCATTTTGGTATTTCAATTAAAGAAGATCAAATAACCGGAAAAAAATATTACACAAATATCTTTGCAAAAATATAATTTCATTTTTTTAAGTTAAAGTTTGTATCCTGGAGCAGCCCTTTACTAATTTCCTTCAAAGGAACTAGCTGTAGGCGACAAATAAGCGACGGAACGAGCCGAAAAGCTTCACCCTGTTGAGATACTTTTTAAGGCTTTAAAATAAGAACAATTAGTTTTGATAAAAAAGGTTGCAGATTATAAACATCTGCAACCTTTTTTTGATTTAAATAGCCTCAAACATTTTCCCCGGTAAAGGCCTTATCACTCCTTTCAATTCCATATTTAGCAGTAAACCCGAAATTCTGTAAATAGGAAAATCACAATGCAGGGCAATAATGTCCATCAGTTCTTTTCCTGTACTCAAAAGATAATCATACACTTTCTGTTCGTCATCGTCAAGAGTAACAAACAATTGCTTTTGGATCGGTTTGGCT
This sequence comes from Flavobacterium sp., assembly GCA_035273645.1. Taxonomy (GTDB): domain Bacteria; phylum Bacteroidota; class Bacteroidia; order Flavobacteriales; family Flavobacteriaceae; genus Flavobacterium. Next base: position 10,872 of record DATEOV010000033.1, read on the forward strand.
TCTTTTTCAATATCCCAATTTAGGTTATAAATCAAATCGGCTGCGCAAGTAAGGACATTGGCCTTTTGAGTTTTAATTAAATTATTACAGCCTTGACTGTATTTATCGGTGACGCGTCCAGGAACTGCAAAAACATCGCGGTTGTAATCGTTCGCCATATTGGCCGTGATGAGCGAACCTCCCCTGTCGGCAGATTCAATGACTATGGTTGCTTCGGTCATTCCGGCTACTATGCGATTTCGCCGAACGAAATTCTCTTTATCAGGATTTGACGTACTCCAGAATTCGGTCATAAAACCACCCTTCTGTTCCATTTTGGCAACATATTTTTTATGTGGTTTAGGATAAATTTGATTCAAACCATGGGCAACAACCCCAATCGTCTGCAAATCATAGTCCATTGCTAGTTGGTGCGCCACTATGTCAACTCCATAAGCAAAACCACTAACGATTATCGGATCTAATGGCGCCAAATCTTCAATTAATTTTCTGCAGAATTCAGTGCCATAAGAAGTGATTTGACGTGTACCGACAATACTGATAATTTTTCGGTCTTTCAAGTCGATATTCCCAGACGAAAACAGTAAAACGGGACCGTCTATGCAGTGCTTTAAGCGATCTGGATAGTTGTAGTCCTGAAAACCCAATACCTCAATTTTGTTTCTTTGAATAAAATCCAACTCTTGCTTGGCTTTTTCAAAAATGGATTTATCCTTAAAATTTCTCAACAAAATAGTTCCTACCCCATCAATGGCGGCAAGTTGTGAAGATTTTGCATTCAAAACATTCTCGGCAGTACCAAAATGGATGAGCAGTTTTTTGGCCATAATATCCCCCACTCCTTCAACCCGCAGTAAAGCCAATTCGTAATATAAATTTTCTTGTGACATATCTTACAATTATAAGACAAATTTTCGAATCATAAAAAGGATTAAAAATTAAAATCCAGTTCATTTGTGAAAAAACTAGAATATAAATTTAAAAAAATGAAAGCAAAAAACGATTTTAAAAAAAGATTCTTCAAAAAATAAAACAGTAATTTACTGATTGTGTAATACATGCAGATTGTTAATAAAAATTGTGAATAAAATTTTGATAACTATTCCCGTTGTATAACTTTGTTACTATGAAAATAGAACTTTACATCGCACAACTTTTATACCGTTATCAATGTGTAACCGTTCCAGGTTTTGGAGCTTTCCTGACCGAAATCCAATCGGCTCAACTGCTTGAAAACTCCCATTCTTTTTTCCCTCCAAAAAAAGTGATTTCCTTTAATACACACATCAAAAACAATGATGGATTATTGGCCAATCATATTGCACAAGCGGAGAAAACATCATACGACTATGCCGTAAGCGCTATCGAGTATGAGGTTTTGAATTGGAAAAAAACACTACAGGAAAATCGTAGCTTTTCGATAAAAAATATCGGTGTTCTAAGTTTAAATGCCGAAAACAATATTTATTTCACTCCAAACGAGCAAACCAATTATTTGGCACAATCTTTCGGATTGACTTCTTTTGTTTCGCCAGCAGTGAAAAGAGAAGTGGAACTTCCAAAACCTGAAATTGTATTTGAGAAATCAACAGCAGTAACTGCAGTAATTGAGGAAGAAAAACCTATTTTTAATTTCATTCCAGAAACAAGAGAAAGAAGTCCTTATCTAAAATATGCAGCTGTTTTTGTTATCGGACTAGCTATTGCTGGGTCTATCGGTTATCCAATGTATCAAAATCAAATAGCTTCAGAAACTGTTTTGGTTGAAACAGCTGTTCAAAAACAAGTGCAACATAAAATCCAGGAAGCTACTTTCTTTATTCAAACACCAATTCCTGCCGTAACACTTTCTCTGAAATCCGAGAAAGAAGTAGAAACTAAAATGCCTTATCACATTATGGCTGGCGCATTTAGAAGTGAAGCTAACGCACAAAAAAGATACAATCAATTAATTGCCAAAGGTTTTAAAGCAAGAGTTTTGGGAATTAACAAAAACGGACTATACCCAGTTTTATACGGAAGCTACTCTACTTTTGCGGAAGCTGAAAAAGAAAAAGACTCCATAACAGAAACAGATAATCCTGAAGCTTGGATCTTAATTCAATCTTTATAGAAAATCTAAATTTCTTACTCAAAATCACGAACAAACCCGAATCAAAAACGGTATTGTTCGTGATTTTTCGTTTTCAAGGATGTTGAAATCCTTACAGCTTAAAAAATAAAATCTCTTTTAATGCTTTTAAACAAACTTTTTCCAATAAAGAAGCAAGAAGCTGTTTTTACCTAAAAATCTCTTTAAATCGAACAAAACGCCTTTTTAAATCAACCTGAAAAGATTTAGAAGCGGAAACATTTGGCCACTTTTTAAACATAATCCCGCTATCCGTTACAAACGAAGTTCACTGAATTCCAATAGGAATAAAAGTATAATGAAGTAATCTTATAAGCCGAACCCCTGCTTATAAGGATTTCCACTTCTATCAGGGCTAAAGGTTGACATTCAGTTTTTTTGAAATCATTTAAAAGAAAACCTCTATCGTAAAAAAGAAAAATGGACTAAATCAAATAAGGAAAATATAAACTACTGTAATTAAAATACTTATGAAAATTTTATTAAATTTGGTAAGTAAAAACCACTTTTTTACTCTTCGTTAAACGCTTTACAAATCAACGACAGTTTTACTTCTTCCATCTAAATCAAAGAATATGATAAAAACAACAAACTCCTTGCTGATTATTTTATTGTTCACCTACAGCCTTACAGCCCAAAACGCAGAAACCGAAAAAAATATGGAAATCTTTGGTTTCGTTCAGATGGATTCCGGATATGATTTTGGAAGAATGAATCCTGATTGGTACGATACCATGCGACCAACCCAAATTTTGGACAAAGAAGGAAATGAATACCAAACCCAAGGTGCCTATTTTATGAGTGTTAGACAAACCTCCTTTGGAATAAAAAACTACGTGGACACGCCAATAGGCCAAATAAAAACACATTTTGAATTTGATTTATTTGGAATGGGAAAAGAAGTTGGAAACACAGCTTTTAGACTAAAACACGCTTATGTCGAATTAGGCAAATTTGGAGTTGGACAAACGAATAGTTTATTTACCGATTCGGATGTCTATCCAAACATCGTTGAGTTTATGGGGCCTAATGCGATGCCTTTCCTCAGGAACATTCAAATCCGTTATACCCCAATCATGAATACAAACAATACTTTATCAATAGCATTAGAACGCCCTGGAGCCACATCAGATCAAGGTCAATATGGAGAGGATTTTGTTTATGCATCACTTCTTGACGATGTGAAGCCAAGATTTTCCGTTCCCGATTTAACAGCAGAGTATCGCTATAGCGACACCTGGGGTTATTTAGAATTGTCTGGTATAATTCGAAGTATAAAATGGGAAGATCTCAACAATGATCAATACGATCTATCGGGCAGTGCCGTAGGTTGGGGCTTGAGTTTTAGTAGCCGTTTAAAAATCGGAAATAGCGTGGTTTTTCATGGAGCACTTACAACAGGTGCCGGAATTCAAAACTACATGAATGATGCAGATGCTGATATTGGAATCAAAAGACAATACGGTAACACATTAGCTCCCATCAAAGGTGTGGCTATTCCAATGGTGGGAGTCGTTACTTATTTTGATATTAATTGGAGTCAAAAATTCAGTTCGGCAGTAGGCTATGCAGTTCTGAAAAACAACACCACCGAAGCACAATTATCAACGGCTTATGAAGCGGGACAATACGCAAGTGTGAATCTTTTGTATTCACCTGTCAAAAATTGCATTTTGGGACCAGAGTTACAATGGGGAATGCGACAAAACAATGATTTCGCTGGAGATCCCCAGTTTAATCTTCCTGCAGCAAAAGGAAATAGTGGTAACGATGTGAAACTGCAATTCTCGTTTAGATACATCTTCAATACTACTTTTTACAAAAATAAAGGATAAAAAAAAATAACTGACTAATCAGTCAATTATTATTTACTTAATCTTCAATCATTTTCCATAACATTTCAAAAGCATTCTGAATAAGTTCCAATTGCATATCATTACTCAGTTCATTAGAAATGATGTAATAATTCAAACCCTTTATTTGCGCTGTAAACAAAGAATAAATAAACAAAACCGGCATTTGTTTGATCAGAACAATATCAATACCGTTTTTAATTAGAACAAAAAGAGGGTGCTCTTCAAGATCAGCATTTGTTTGGTTTACTACTTTAGAATAAGGAGAATGTATGATTTGTTGCAAATATTGATAATGTACAGGATTTTCCAAACTCCAAGATACAGAGGCAAAAAACAATGATCGAAATGATTCTTTGGAAATCGAATGTGATTCCATTCTTTCAAGCAAAAAATCGTCCATTTCTTTTACAACGGAATAATATAAAGTTAGGATTAACTCCTCTTTCGTCCTAAAATAATTAAAAAGCGTTCCGTTGGCTACGTTTGATTCTACCGCAATTTTACTGGTCGCCGTTCCATGAAATCCGTTTTCAGCGAACAGTTTAAGAGCTGTTCCAAGTATGAGTTGTTTTTTATCCATTTATTAAAGATTGACTAATCAGTCACAAAATTAATATAATTTAAAAATATCAGCAAAAAAATAATTAAGTCTTATTTACAAAGGCTTTAAAGAGTTCTTAAAATCAGTAGGCAAGCTTGATAGAACCATTTCAATTGCTTCTTCGGGAGTTTCAACAATTCGAGAGAAACCAATTTCTTCAGGAGAAAATACACCTTGTTCTGCCATGAATCCCACAAAATCACGAAGGCCTTTCCAAAATTTACCACCAACCAGGATAAGCGGAAACGGACCAATTTTATGGCATTGTATCAAAGTTGCAGCCTCAAACAATTCGTCCAAGGTTCCTAATCCTCCAGGCATCACAATGAACGCACAAGAATACTTAACTAACATAACCTTTCTAACA
>DATEOV010000034.1:0-2238 GCA_035273645.1 Flavobacterium sp.
AAAAGCTCCTCATATACTACAATAAATCGAATATTAATTTGAATTAAGACAGGTTCAAAAATGGATCTTTTGAAAAAAAATGAAAAAAATATCGATTCTGAAACGCTTGTTTCAAAAATAGTTTTACATTTGCAAAATAATAATGAAGTCTTATGGCTCGATGTGTAGAATTTAACGAGGTTGAAAAAATTGAAAAAGCAATGAATGTCTTTTGGGAAAAAGGATATAATGCTACTTCAATGCAAGACTTAGTTGATGCTATGCAGATCAACAGAAGCAGTTTGTACAATACCATTGGCGACAAGCATCAATTATTTATGAAATGCATTGGCAATTATTTTGATACTGCCATGTGTGAATTAAAAGAAAAAGTATCCAAAGAAACATCGGCCAAGCAAGCCCTGATTAAGGTTATTAGTGATAAGGCAGATTGGATTGTATCCTGCGATAAAGGCTGTCTGGGAATGAAAACGAGTTTCGAAATTGCACCGGAGGACACCATAGTCCGAAATGTAATGAGTAAAAACAATGATATTTTCATTGAATTTATGGCTACAATAGTTCAAAAAGCTATGGATGACGGTGAAATGGATGATACCGAAGATGCAGCATTAATGGCTGAGTACATTGCGACTTCTTTTACAGGATGGAAGCAATCGTATATTCTTCATGGAAATCCAATCAAAATCAAAAAAATGTCAGAATTCCTGATTAAAAATATATTTAAATAGCCCCTTTTTTTTACCTACTTTCTGAAACGTTTATTTCAGAAAACAATATACAATAAGCATACGAATTTTTAAATTACAGCATTGATTCTGAAACGATTGTTTCAAAATTATAGCTTTAGGAAACTACTAACCTTTAAATAAAAAACACGATGAATTCTGAAACGTTTATTTCAAAAACAACTGCAATATTTAAGACAAATTTTAAACTAATCCCTATCATGAAAAAAATCACCTTTTTAAGTTTAATGGCTGTATTTTTAATCAGCTGTGCAGATAAATCGCAAGCACCTGCTGCTGCGCCTGCGCCTCTCCTGCCCGTTATGGCAGTTACTACCGAAAACACCACCACTGATGCTGAATATCCTGCCGCTATACAAGGAACTGTGGATGTGGAAATCCGTCCGCAGGTAAGCGGGAATTTAGACCGCGTTTTGGTCGATGAAGGCGCTTATGTTACTAAAGGACAGACATTATTCAAAATAAACGAACGTCCTTACCGTGAGCAATTGAACAATGCTTTGGCAAGTCTTCACGCAGCCGAGGCATCTTACATCAACGCCCAGCTTGAAGTTGATAAACTAACTCCATTAGTTCAAAACAAAGTCGTTTCTGATTATCAATTGAAATCGGCTAAAGCTTCCCAAAAAATTGCCGCTGCCAATATTGAACAAGCCAAAGCAATCGCAGCATCAGCAAAAATCAATTTAGGATATACCAATATTACAGCTCCCGTAAATGGCTACATCGGAAGATTGCCTAAAAAACAAGGAAGCTTGGTTTCTGCAACAGATATTGACGCACTAACAACCCTTTCGGATGTTCAGGAAGTATATGCTTATTTTTCTTTGAGTGAAACTGACTTCATCCAATTTAAATCAAAATATGCCGGAAACAGCATTGGTGACAAAATCAAAAAACTGCCTCCTGTTACCTTGATATTAGCTGATAACAGTGCTTATCCGCAAACGGGAAAAATTGACATGGTCGATGGACAATTTGACAAAACCACTGGAGCCATTACTGTAAGGGCTACATTCCCAAATCCATACAAAACTTTGCGTTCTGGAAATACAGGAAAAATCCGTTTGGGATTGCAGCATGACGATGCGATTTTGGTTCCTCAATCGGCTACAATAGAAATGCAGGATAAAGTTTTTGTCTTTACGGTAAGCAAAGAAAACAAGGTTACCAAAATGCCTATTACAGTTGTCGGGAAAAGTGGTGCTAACTACCTTATCAAAGACGGTGTAAAAACAGGCGATCAAATTGTATTAAGCGGTATCGACAAACTTCAGGAAGGACAACTAATTCAACCTGAGAAATCAGCACCAAAAATTGCTCAAATCATTAACAAAAAATAATTTTTACAGATGTTCAAAATATTTATACAAAGACCCGTACTGGCAACCGTTATCTCCATTTTGCTGGTGATATTAGGAGTACTTGGACTTACGAAATTGCCTTTACAACAGTTTCCTGATATTGCGCCTCCCTCGGTTTTGGTCAC
>DATEOV010000035.1:0-7451 GCA_035273645.1 Flavobacterium sp.
ATATAAAATGCTTTTCCTTTTTCATAAGAAAACGACATTCCTACCAATTCAGCATTCAAAGCATCAATTCCGGTAGTCTCGGTATCAAAACAAACCGAAGTTTGATTCATTAAGTTTTGCAAAAGCAATTTTACAGCAAAATCCCCTTGAATGCTTTGGTAAAAATGTTCTGTATTTTCCAAAGTTGCATAATGTGAACTCGATTTTACTTCGCCAGTTTCTTCATCTGAAAAGCCGAATAAATCAAATTGGTCTTCATTGGATTTTTTAACAGGAGCTTTTTTTGTTGGTTGTGGTGACTCGCTAGAAGTTTCATTTCCATTGGTGTCAATTTCGTCGTATTCTTTTCCAGTTCCAAAAAATTTATCAAACTGAGCTTTCATTTGACGGAATTCCAATTCCTGAAATAATTCGTCTGTTCTTTCAACATCTGGTTTTGATAATTCGTAGTCACTTTCATTAAATTGCACAGGACAATCAAGTAAAATGGTTGCTAATTTTTTAGACAAAATTCCTTTGTCTGCATTAGCTTCAATTTTTTCTTTCATGGCGCCTTTCAGCTTGTCGGTATTGGCCAAAAGGTTTTCCATTGATCCAAATTCCTTCAGTAATTTCTTGGCGGTTACTTCACCTACACCTGGAAGTCCCGGGATATTATCGGCAGCATCACCCATCATTCCCAGATAATCGATTACTTGTTCTGGTCGTTCTATTTCAAATCGGGCTAAAACTTCAGGAACTCCCCAAATCTCTATGCCATTACCCATACGTGCAGGTTTGTACATAAAAATATTTTCGGAAACCAATTGGGCGAAATCCTTATCTGGTGTAACCATGAAAACTTGATAGTTTTCTTTTTCTGCCTGTTTTGCAATGGTTCCTATTAAATCGTCTGCTTCATAACCGGGTACTTCTATAATCGGAATATGCATTGCCTTCAATAATTCTTGAATGTACGGAACGGCAATTTTAATAGCTTCTGGAGTTTCGTCGCGATGCGCTTTGTATTCTTTATACATTTCGTATCGGTATGTGCTTCCGCCTTTGTCAAAAGCCACTGCCAAATGGTCTGGCTTGTCTCGTTTTATAACATCCATCAAGGCATTCATAAATCCCATAATAGCCGAAGTATCCATTCCTTTAGAATTGATTCTTGGGTTTTTTATAAAGGCAAAATAACCACGAAATATTAATGCATATGCATCAAGAAGGTAAAGGCGTTTTTGAACAGACATAAAGATGTGTATTTTTTAGAGGGGTAAAAATAATCAAACATAATTTAATGTGAATGATAAGCGTTAATTTTTAATTAATTTAAATCGTTATCCTTTTTTAAATTTGTTAATTTGTTTAAAATTTTTTTAAAATGGGTTTAAGGTTATTGTTTTTTTGTCTATTCCTTCTGATTATTGAAATATATGCTTATCAAGCTGTTAAAACTTTAATAAAGTTAAGATGGATGCTTTTGACTTATTCTGTTATTAGCCTCTTACTTTTAGTTTTTATTCTTTATTCTTTCACACAATTTGATCGTTCGGTTGGGCAAACCAAACAAAATATGTTTACAATGGGGCTGTTGTTGGTGGTTTATCTACCTAAAATTGTAATGACAGTGATTCTTTTGGGAGAAGATGTATTTCGACTGGCGGCAGGATCAATCAATTATTTTATAGCTAATAATAGCAATGCAGATTTTTTGCCCTCCAGACGTAAATTCGTTAGTCAAATAGGTATGGGGTTGGCTGCTATTCCCTTTTTATCTTTGATATATGGAATATTTGAAGGGAGATATAATTTTAAAGTAATAAAGCAAGCGATACATTTTCCTGATTTGCCCGATGCTTTCGATGGTTTTACAATTACCCAAATTTCGGATGTTCATAGCGGAAGCTTTGATAATCCCGAAAAAATTAGCTATGCTATTGATTTGGTGAATGAACAAAATTCGGATATGATTTTATTTACGGGTGATATTGTTAATACTCATGCCAAAGAAATGCATCCGTGGATTGAGACTTTCAACAGAATTGATAAGCATAAATACGGTAAGTTTTCGGTTCTTGGAAATCACGATTACGGGGAATATGTAACTTGGCCAACGCAGTCAGCAAAGGATGAAAATTTTGAAGACATAAAAAAATTATATGGTCAAATTGGATTTCAATTGCTATTGAATGAACATACTTTTATTGAAAAAGATGGCGATAAAATTGCATTGGTTGGAGTAGAAAATTGGGGTAAAAATTTCAAACAGGCCGGTGATTTAAAGAAAGCTTCACAACAGTTGAGAAAAGAGGATTTTAAAATCTTAATGACTCATGATCCAAGTCATTGGAATGAAGTGGTTCAGCATGACGAGAAACATTTTCAGTTGACGTTGTCTGGTCATACTCATGGAATGCAATTTGGGATAGAGATTCCAGGTTTTTTTAAATGGAGTTTGGCTCAATATGTTTACAAACAATGGGCAGGATTATATGAGAACTTGGGAAGATATGTGTATGTGAATCGTGGATTTGGATTTCATGCCTATCCTGGAAGGGTGGGAATTATGCCCGAAATCACAGTAATTCAACTAATAAAGAGTAAAAAATTAGCATAATTGGTTTAAAATGCTAAATTTGCAAGATGATATCTCTTTTCGAAAGTAATAGAAATTAAATATTTTGGTTTTATGTCAAAATTTGGAGAACTTATAAATACTCAAGTTCCTGTGTTAATAGATTTTTACACAGATTGGAACGAATCTTCGGTATCGATGCATCCTGTTATAAAAGATGTAGCGGCAGCGCTTGGTGACAAGGTAAAGGTAATCAAGATAGACGTTGACAAAAATCAAGAATTAGCCGATGCTTTACGTATCAAAGGTTTGCCTACCTTGATGATTTATAAAGAAGGTATGATGATCTGGAGACAATCTGGTGAGTTGGATGCCAATACTTTAATCGGAATAGTGCAAGAGCAATTGTAATCTTGAACTAAAGATTATTGAATTACTTCAAAAATAAATCCCCTTTGCTTTAAAATTTCCAGAGATCTTGGGAGTGTGTATTCTAAGTTTTTGAATGCTTTTAAACTGTCATGAAAAACGATTATACTTCCTGATTGCACATTCTGCAATACATTTTCTAGACATTTTTCTGGTGTTATGGTTTGGTCAAAATCAGCGCTTAGAACATCCCACATTATTATTTTATAGCCTAATTGGTGCAATTTTTTGGATTGTGATTTTCTTATTTTTCCATAAGGTGGTCTGAAGAGTAGAGATTGCAGATTGCAGATTGCAGAATTTAGCCCCGAACTATAGCGAACTGGTGAAGCATTGTTGATTTCGGATTTACATAAAGCAATATTGTCTAGATAATCTTCCGTTGAAGTAATCCATCCTTTTAAGTGATTGTAGGTATGATTTCCAATGGAATGCCCTTCATCTATGATTTTAAAAAAAATGTCTTTGTGACTATTTATGTTTTTGCCAATACAGAAAAATGTGGCTTTGGCTTGGTGTTTTTTTAATTGTTCCAAAACCCATTCTGTGATCTCTGGAGTTGGCCCATCGTCAAAAGTGAGGTAGATTTTATTCTCCATATTTGGGAGATCCCAAACGTAATTTGGGAATATTTTTTTTATGAACTTATTTGTTTTGATCCAATAGAATTTCATAATCCAATACTACAATTAAATACAGTTTTAAGCAAAAAATGCAATGCTTTTTTTAATAGCACTGCATTTTAAAAGATATTTTAAATCTAATAATTACTCTTTTTCACGCCCAAATCGAGCAAAGATTTCGATATAGGTATTGAAAGTTTTTTTGCTTGAATTGTAATAGTCCATGTCTTTACTGTCTTTCATTACAATCAATAAACCTCTGTAGCGTTCTAAGTCGGTTATGATTTCAATACTAATGCTGGATTGCTCAGATGGATCCAATTTGGCATAATAATTAAGGTTTTCTTTGTATTTACCCATTAATTTATCTAGTAAATCATGAGCTTTTGCTTTTTCTCCAACTTCATAATATCCTTTGGCGAATGGCTCCAAAAGTGAATAATACCCAAATTTCTCCAAAGGCATTTTTCTCATAGCCAAATCTATGATGTTTTTCGCTTTGTCATTCTTTCCTTCGGCTATAAGCTGATTCATCAAACGGGATAAATTCATTCTGTAAGTAAGGCTTTCTCTGCGGGTTTCAGGGTCGTGATATATTTTGTCACTTTCACTATTACCCCAGTCCCATTTCATTACCTTGTTGTACATGTTTTCGGTGTCAATTCGGCCCATATCCATCTGGCCTGAATCTTTAGATAAGGTTGTTTTTATTGGGACTAATTTATAAACCATACCTTCTAATTGAAGATATTCTTTCATCCATAAATAATCTTCTGGATCAAAAGCTCCTCCACTAAAATAGACTGGTCTTTTCCAATTGTTATTGTTAATTAGATCCAACATCATCAATCTGTTTTTGTATATCGCACTTCCTTTGATGTCAATATCGATATACGGAACAATTGAATCGCTAAGTTTTGGATCCACAACTTTGTTTTTTAAGATATTCGCTTTGTCTATTGGAATTCTGATTTTATTTGTTGGAAAGAAATGAATTGTCTGCCCATTTTGCATTTCAACCGTCGATTTTGGATTTTTAATAAACGCAATAAAATCTTTTAAGTCCCAACGGCTTTCAGTTTTAGGAATGTGAGCCACATAATCCAGTTTGTCTCCTACGTATTCATCGTGAGTGAATGATATTGGTAAGGCTTCAGATTGATATGCTTTCCTTTTCATTTGATCAATATACCAATCTGTCATGAATAGGCTGGTGTTGACAATCTTGATATCCGTACGGATGCCTTCTATTTCCTGGGCATACCAAAGAGGGAAAGTGTCGTTGTCTCCAATAGTGAATAAAATGGCATTGGGGTCACAGGATTCAAGATATGCTTTTGCCATTGCAGTAGCTGTATATTTTCCGGAACGGTCATGATCATTCCAGTTTTGGTAAGCCATAAGCATTGGCGCAGCCAATAAACATCCGCCGATAAGTACTGGCCCGGCAATTTTTGGGGCAAGGTACTTTTGCATACTTTCATATAATGCATATACTCCAAATCCAATCCAAATTGCAAATACGTAAAACGAGCCTACTAATGCATAGTCTCTTTCACGTGGTTCAAATGGTCGTTCGTTTAGGTATATCTTCAGTGCAATCCCTAAGAAAAGGAAAAGTGCCAATAAAACATAAAAGCTTTTTCTGTCTTTACTCGCATGATACATGATTCCGATAAGACCAAGTATAAAAGGTAAAAAGAAATAGACATTTCGTCCTTTGTTGTTTAAAACATCCGAAGGTAAATTATCTTGTGAACCTAAATGTAAGTTGTCAAGAAATGTAATTCCGCTTATCCAGTTTCCATCCAAATAATCATATCTTCCTTGATTATCGTTTTGTCTTCCAACAAAATTCCACATCAGATATCTCCAATACATGTAACCAAATTGGTATTCAAACATGAAGCTGAAGTTGTCGGCAGTAGTTGGTTTTTCGATAATTAAATAATCGCCGTAATGTTTTAGGAAAGAAACATAACCTTCGTTGTCGATTTGCTTTTGAGCATAGGCTTGTCTGAATTCGGCTATGGTTTTTTCGGTTTCGTTTTTTAATTGAGCAATTGCTTTATTGTAATCTTCTTCGCTTAATTGATTTGGATCTAATCCGTATTTTGCTAAATCCTCTTCGTAAGGATAATCAGGATTCATTCGGAATGCTGGAGGATTAGTAAAATTGATGTAGTTTTCAATATGTTCTGTGCTCCACATTCTAGGTAAAATAGTTTTTTGATTGTCATCACTATTTTGTTCCGCTTTTATGTAGTTGTTTACAATTACATATTTTCCGGTTTTGTAATCTCTCTCATAATTGGGAGCTTTGTCCAAGTAAGGATTGTCAGCGTCCAATCCTGCGAAAGTCTCTGTGTACTGAGGGCCGTAAAACAATGGGTTTACACCATATTGTTCCCTGTTATAATACGCAAGAACTTCTGCAGCATCTGATGGTTTGTTTTCGTTGATGACCGTATTTGAATTGGCGCGAATTGGTAGCATTAACCAAGTCGAAAATCCAATTAATATAAAAAGAACGCATAAAATAAGGGTGTTGTAATGTATGAATCCTTTTTTATGAGTGTAATTTAATCCAAAATAAAAGAAAGCTATAAGAAGTAGTGTTACAAAAATAGTTCCCGAATTAAATGGTAGTCCCATTGAATTAACCATGAAGACTTCGGTTTTACCAAAGAATGCCATCGTTAATGGTAGTAATAATTTGAATATAAAAAGTAAAACAGAAACAACTACAATGTTGGCTAGAATGAAGTTTTTAACTGTGACTACTTTGTAGTTTTTGAAAAAATATAAAAACCCAATTGCAGGTATTGTTAATAAAGACATAAAGTGTACTCCAAAAGATAACCCCACGACCAATGAAATTAAGAGTAACCATTTGTTTCCTCTTGCGGTGTTCATGTCTTGTTCCCAACGTAATCCCAACCAAAACAGCAAAGCGATTAGCAAGGTAGCCATAGCATAAACTTCTGCTTCGACAGCATTGTACCAGAAACTATCCGAAAATGTATAGGCTAAAGCACCAACTAAAGAGCTTCCAATAATAACAATTGAATTATTTGTGTTGATTTCAGAATATTGTCCAATTATCTTTTTTAAGATCATTGTTGATGACCAAAACATAAATAATATAGTAAAGGCGCTTGAAAATACAGAAGTCATATTTACCATTAAAGCAATATGCTCTTTATCCATGGCAAACATCGCAAAGAATGCACCAATCATTTGGAACAGAGGTGCTCCTGGAGGGTGGCCAACTTCAAGTTTGGCAGCTGTAGCAATATACTCGCCACAATCCCAAAAACTCATTGTGGGTTCAACAGTAAGTGTATAAGTTATTAATGCTATTGAAAAGGCAAACCAACCTGTAATTGTATTCCATTTGTTGAAATTGAATGATGTCATATACTAGTCTTCTGTTTTTTTTATGTGTTTTAAAAAGTGTTACAAAGAAAATGTTTTTTTTTTTAAAGTTAAGTCGCATTATTATAATTTTATAGAAAATAATCGTTTTGGCAAATGCTTTGTCTTTCAGTATTTTAATCAGATTTTGTTTTTTAAAATGAAATTTGTTTCATTTTTTTTGAAGAAAAAGACAAAAAAAGTTTGCACAGCTTGGAATTTGTTTTAAATTTGCACTCGCTTAGCAGAAATGTTAGCAAAGAAAGCTGGTCTATGGTGTAATGGTAACACAACTGTTTTTGGTGCAGTCTTTCTAGGTTCGAGTCCTAGTAGACCAACAGAAAAAGCCTCTCAATTTGAGAGGCTTTTTTGTTTTTATATTATTTGGTCTTTAAATTTTAAAAGTAACTACCGGTCTCAGC
>DATEOV010000036.1:0-3329 GCA_035273645.1 Flavobacterium sp.
ATATTTTGGACGAAAAAACGATTAGCACTATCTACTCAATTTATAAAAAATAAAAAATATTTAATATATAAAAAACGCTTTTTGATCATTCAAAAGGCGTTTCTTCATTAATATAATCCTGAAAAGTATTCTTTATCAATAGCTTTTCTACTTAAAAACAGAAACAAAAACACCAATCTTTACAATAACATTCTCATTCCATACTTTATCTAAAAAGATTATTTTTACTTACATTTAATCCCTAATTCACATTAGGAACCAACTGTATAGGTATTCCTATTCAAAGTCTAGCACTTACTATAATTTTTAAAATTGAATAATCTAGTTTTGTAATAAAGTCTAATATAGATTCTGGATTTAAGTTAGAATAACTTATAGACAAAATTATTTTACGGAATTCTTGTGATTTTAATATCAAAAGACAATGAACAAATCAAAAATATGGCTATCCTCGCCCCACATGGGAGGCACCGAACTCGAATACATACACGAAGCGTTTGACTCGAATTGGATTGCACCATTAGGAGCAAATATTACCGAATTCGAACATGATCTAGAAAAATATTTATCCCATGGCCTTTTTGTAACAGCTTTAAGCTCAGCAACTGCAGCTATTCACTTGGGCTTAATCCTACTGAATGTAAAAGCAGGTGATGTTGTCATTTGTCAATCCCTGACATTCTCCGCATCAGCTAATCCCATTTTATATCAAGGCGCAACTCCCGTATTTATAGATAGTGAGCTTGAAACATGGAATCTTTGCCCAATTGCTTTAGAAGAAGCTATTATAGAAACGATTCACAAAGGACAGATTCCAAAAGCAATAATCACTGTTCATTTATACGGTGTTCCATATAAAATTAAAGAAATAAGAACCATTGCAGACAAATACAACATTCCTATTTTAGAAGATAGTGCCGAGGCTTTAGGCAGCAGTTACAAAGGGCAAAAATGTGGCACTTTTGGAGATATTAGTGTTTTTTCATTTAATGGTAACAAAATCATAACCACTTCTGGGGGTGGAGCAATTGTTACCTCAAATCATCAATTAAAGAAAAAAGCACAATTCCTAGCCTCACAATCAAAGGATAAAGCTCCTCATTACCAACATAGCGAAATAGGATATAATTACCAAATGAGCAATATTTGTGCAGGTATTGGTCGAGGTCAAATGAAAGTATTAGATAAACACATCGCCTTAAGAAGATCCATGCATGATTTTTATGTATCTCTTTTTGAAAATATCCCTGGAATTACTGTTTATTCTACAACAAATCCTGACTACTTTTCAAATTACTGGCTAACTACAATATTAGTAAATCCTGAAGAAACTAAAAATGGAATCAATCGAGAAACCATCCGATTGACATTGTTGGATTCCAATATAGAATGTAGACCTTTATGGAAGCCCATGCATCTGCAACCTCTCTATAAAAATTATCCCTTTTACGGAAATAAAATTGCTGAATCATTATTTGAAAAAGGACTGAGTTTGCCTTCAGGCTCGAATTTAACTGATTTGGACAGAGATCGCATCCGCACTGTTTTATTAAATTTAGTAAGCTAACCGAATTTAAATAGTATAATAAAAAGCACTAAAACTTAGAAGCGCTTTACTCAATTCCAAAAAACGAATTATTCAAGATCACTTCTTTGAGTACCGAGTACCCTCTCTTTCAACTTTACTTTTTCTTCAAAAGAAGTAATGTGTTTACCATGATAAAAAGCTAATCTCACAAAATAATACATTCCTTTTTACAGTAATTGTTCTGCTGTCATAGCGATTAACTCAAATAATACCCTTACAACTGTTTACAAATTCAGTCAAAAACAATCAACCAGTTTTTAATTTTTATATTCAAAAATATACTATAAAAGAAGCGAAAAAATTAAACAAACCATAGCTAGTCAGCCCTAAACAAAAAAAGCTGCCAAAACCACTAAGGATCTTGACAGCAAAAAAAAAATATTTTTTAATATTATATAAGTCTAAACTCGAATGATAATTTCTTTTCGATTAGAATCCGTAAACTACGGCTAAAAGTACTTGAGAAGCAGAACTTGTAGGATTCAAATCTGAATTAACGAACATAACATCATCAGAATTAGTATCAATTCTAAACTCAGGAATAATAGTTAATCCGCTTATTTTATAGTTCCCTGACAAAGTAAAAGCTGTTACACTTGTATCTCCTGAACCTTCTTTGTATTTAAAATATTCTGCACGCATTCCCAAAGCGAAAGCATCGTTAAACGCATAAGATGGATATATGGCAGCTCCTGTATAACCTACATCTCCTTCGTTTGAAAAATCAGCCCCATTTAATCCTAATTTGAATTTTTCAGTAAGTTGGAATGTCGCTGTTAAATCAAAAATTGTACCACTTACGGAACCGTCCATAAAGTTAAAATAAGCACTTGTAGCTCCGGATGCATAAGACAATTGACCTCCAACAGCATTCAATCCTTTTGCTGGATCAGCTTTGTACTTATTCCAAGAGTCATTAAACAAACCAAACATTGCCCCAAATTTATCCGTTATTTTATAATTGGCTTTAACTCCTGCATTTTGGAATGGTCCATTAGTAAACAAATATGAAGTTGAATAAGAGAAATTACCCACTGGAGAAATTACCTCATAACCAATATAAGTTCCCATATAACCGGCAGTAAAACTTAATTTATCCGTAACTGCATAAGATGCGTATAAATTTTGAATATGGAATGAATTTTCATCGAGTCCATCACCATTTGGGATTGATTGATATTGCCCTCTTGGACCAAAAGATATTTCACCAACAAAAGACACTTTTTTTATGGTTTTCTTCAATGCAATATCCAACATTCCTAAAGAAACTGAATTTTGGTCTGTTCCAAAACTTGTTTTAATATTTTCTGTTTTTGCAAAATCATACTTGTAATATAAATCTCCTGAACCTGAAATTTGCAATGGAGTAGTTTCTGGGGCATCTTGTGCAAATGCAAAACTTGTAGTCAATGTTAACACTAAAATAGTAATTACTTTTTTCATATTTAATCTGTTTTTTAGTTAGTAATTCAATTAGGGTAATTGAATCGAATTTGGTTATTTTTTCTTTTTTCCTGAGACGAAATTATTAACTTTTAGTTAACAGAAAAACTTTTTTAAAAGTTTCCGAGAAGAATTATCGATATCCGAAAATCATCTAAAAATAATATGTATTTCATATTTTTTTTAAATTATATTAAAAATTCAATAATCGAATTTTTACTAAATACTACCAAAATTTAAAGCTATTTTAAATTTAAGAGTTAAAAAAACATAGTTTACAACCAAATTAGATAGTTAA
>DATEOV010000037.1:0-4279 GCA_035273645.1 Flavobacterium sp.
AAAAAACAATAATAATCGAATAAAAATTTTTAAAATGAAAAAAGGAGTAACCATAACCGTATTGATTTTAATAGCAATAGTTTTCTTTGGAGCTTTATATTATTTGTACGCAAAAAACCAAGAATCTCCTATAGTTTTTGAAACTGATAAAGTGGAAATAAAAACTATAGTGAAAAGCACCTTAGCTACAGGAAATATTGTGCCAGATGAAGAAGTGTTGATTAAACCAAATATTTCTGGAATTATTGAAGCTGTGTATATTAAAGCTGGAGAATCGGTAAAGGCAGGAGACATGATTGCTAAAATCAAAGTTGTAGCTAATGTTTCTAGTTTGAGCAATTCTCAGAACCAAGTTAAAACGGCAAAAATTGAATTGGATAACCAAGAGAAATTATATCAAAGACAAAAAACTTTATTTGATAAAGGAGTGATTTCTGCCAATGATTTTGATGCAGCGCAATTAGCATATAGTCAAGCTAAACAAAATTATTACGCATCGACACAAGGGTTTGATATCGTAAAAACAGGGACAGCTTCTGGATTAGGAAATTACGCTAATACTTTGATTCGTTCTACTGTAAATGGGATGGTTCTAGATGTTCCAGTAAAAGTGGGGAACCAAGTGATTGAAAGTAATAATTTTAATGAAGGAACGACTATCGCAAGTGTTGCTGATGTTGGGAGAATGATTTTTGTTGGTAAAGTGGATGAATCTGAAGTAGGTAAAATTAAATTAAATATGCCTATCGAAATTACTGTTGGAGCCATTGAAAATAAAAAATTTACTGCTGTTTTGACTGATATAGCCCCAAAAGGGAAAACAGAAAATGGAGCCATTCAATTTGAAATTAAGGCGACTTTAACCAATAGGGATAATACTTTTATTAGAGCAGGTTTAAGTGCCAATGCTTCTATCATTCTGGAAAAAGCAGATAAAGTTCAGGCTCTAAAAGAATCGTTAGTTCAATTTGATAAAAAAACATTAAAACCATATGTAGAGATTCAAACGGGACCACAAAAGTTTCAAAGGAAAGAGATAACATTGGGTGTTAGTGATGGAATTTATGTAGAAGTGAAAAGCGGTATTAAAGCTTCAGATAAAATAAAAGTTTGGAATCAAGGTTTGAAAACTGAGGAAGCAAAACCAAACTAATTATTGAAGAAGGTTTTTGATAAACAAATTAAGTTAAATATATGCAGTTGATTTGCTGCGTCTTTATTCCATTAAAAATGAAAAAAATAAATTATATAAGTATCGCTTTTATCTTCCTGATTGGATTAGCATCTCAAGCACAAACCAAGGTTTGGACTTTGGAAGAGTGCGTGAGATATGCCATAAAAAATAATATTTCTATAAAGAATACTGAACTGGATACACTTTCTGCTAGTATCGATAAAAGAGATGCTTTTGGTAATTTTTTGCCAAGTGCTAATCTTAATGCCAATCATTCTTGGAATATTGGTTTGAATCAGGATATTACCACTGGACTTTTAAGAAATCAGACTACTCAACAAACGAGTGTTGGAGCTAATGTTGGGGTAGATATCTACAAAGGGCTACAAAATCAGAACACAATGAGAAGAGCCAAACTTTCGATAGTTGCTTCCAAATATAGATTAATAAAAATGCAGGAAGATATTGCATTGAATGTTGCCAATGCTTTTTTACAGGTGCTTTTTAACAAGGAAAACCTAAAAGTGCAGCAAGAACAATTAGCCATTAATGAAAAACAATACACCCGTTCCGAAGAATTGGTTAAAGCAGGTTCAATTCCACGTGGTGATTTATTGGATGTAAAAGCTACCGTGGCTAACAATAAACAAAATGTTATCAATGCAGAGAATGCTTTGTTGATTTCAAAATTGAGTTTAGCACAATTACTTCAGTTAAAAGAATTTTGGGATTTTGATGTAGTTGATGATACCAATATTAATGACGAAAACAATATCATGTCGGTTAAGCCAATTGATATTTATGCCAAAGCAAAAGAAAGCAGAACAGAGCTGAAAATTGCCCAAGCAAATTTAGAAATTGCAGAGAAAGATGTTGCAATTGCAAAAGGAGGTTACCAGCCAACTTTGACTGCTTATTATGGTTTTAATAGCCGTATTTCATATGCAGATGCTTATGATGCGCAAACGGGTCAAATAGGGCCAGCGAATCCTCCATTAGAGCAATTGAATGATAACAAAGGTCAAAATTTTGGACTGCAATTGAATGTTCCTGTTTTTAATGGGTGGTCTGTTAGAAATAATGTAGATCGTAATAAAGTTAATTTAGAAAAGTCTAAAATTGCACTAGAGAAAGAAGACCTAGATTTGCAAAGAAATGTTTATACTGCTTTTACCGATGCAAAAGGAGCTATGAATGCTCATGAATCAGCTATTGTTGCATTAGAAAATAGGGAGGAAGCATATAATTATTCAAAAGAAAAATATACAGTAGGCTTGATGAATTCTTTCGATTTCAATCAATCGCAAACTTTGTTAACCAATGCACAATCCGAAGTAATAAGAACTAAATACGATTACATATTCAAGATAAAAATACTAGAATTTTATTTCGGAATTCCAATTGACCAAATCATGAAAAAATAATACTATGTCTAAAAAAACAATTTACATTATAATAGGTTCTGCAGTAGTAATTATTGGGACATTAATAGGGCTTTCAAAAGCTGGAATTATTGGAAATAAAGATAAGGGCAAAGAAGTGGAAATTGCCAATGTTGAAACTGGGACAATAGTTGAAACTGTTTCGGCAACAGGTAAAATTCAACCTGAAATTGAAGTAAAAATTGCTTCTATGGTTTCTGGTGAGATTATTGATTTGCCAATCAAAGAAGGACAAGTGGTAAAAAAAGGAGAATTATTGGTAAAGATAAATCCTGATTTATATACTTCTGGATTGAATAGAAGTGTCGCCAATTTGTCTGGCTCCAAAGCAGGTTTAAGTCAATCTGATGCATCTTTTAATGAGGCTAAGGCGAATTACGAAAGAAATAAGACATTGTTTGAGAAAGGAATTATTTCCAAATCAGACTGGGACAAGGCTGTTTCTTCTTTTGAAGTGGCAAAAGCCAATAAACAATCTGCTTATTACAATGTGCAAAGTGCTTCAGCATCTGTAAATGAAGCAAAAGATAACTTGGGTAGGACAGTGATTTATGCTCCAGCTGATGGAACGATTTCCGTGTTGAACGTAGAATTGGGTGAAAGAGTTTTGGGGACGCAACAAATGGCGGGTACAGAACTTTTAAGAGTGGCCAACTTAAACAATATGGAAGTTGAAGTTGATGTCAACGAAAATGATATTGTAAAAATAAAAGTGGGAGATTTGGCCAATGTTGAAGTGGATGCCTATTTGAAAAAACAATTCAAAGGGGTTGTAACCAGTATTTCCAATTCGGCCAGTACAGCTTTAACAGCTGATCAGGTGACTAATTTTAAAGTTAAGGTTAGAATTTTAAAAGAGTCTTACCAAGATTTTATGGTTGGTAAACCGGCTTCTTATTCTCCATTCCGACCAGGGATGACAGCTACGGTTGATATCATTACCACAACCAAAATAAATGTGGTTCACGTTCCTATCAGTTCAGTAGTTGTGAAGTCTGATACGACTGCAGTAAAAGTGGGTAAAATGGATGGTCCAGAAGAAGGCGACAAAAAAGAAGCTCCGAAAAGCGATAAAAAGTTAGAATGTGTTTTTGTGAAAGTTGGTGACAAAGCCAAAATCAGAATTATAAAAACTGGAATTCAAGATGACACTAACATTGAAGTCATTTCTGGCTTGAAAAAAGGAGATGTAGTTATTACAGGGCCTTATACTACGGTTTCTAAAGACTTAAACTCTGGAGATAAGGTATTTCTTCAAACGGAAGAAAAGAAAAAATAGTTTTTGTTTTTAATAAAAAATGAGACACGTCCTGAATTTTCAGGACGTGTTTTTTTTACCTGATTTTGAAATAGCCCAAAACGTCAAATATGATGGATTTTGGAGGTTTGAGAATTTTTTGATGACTATAAAATAGCAAAATGTCTCCCTTTAGCCCCGATTACTTCACTATACTTTTATTTTTTTCGGTGTTCAGTGAACTTCGTTTGCAGAGGAAACCCTTATAAGCCGGGGTTCGGCTTATAAGATTGTAACGGAAAGCGGGACAATATTACCTAAAAAATCAAATGTTTCTGCTGCTAAAATTAACAATCAACCTATACTTCCACTATTTTCCTCTCCCCTATTTGTTGTCTCCACATCGCATAATACAAGCCTTTCTCA
>DATEOV010000038.1:0-2713 GCA_035273645.1 Flavobacterium sp.
ATTTATACCAAAATAACGGATACTTGTTTTCTAGCATAAACGCTGTAGAAACAAGAACAACTGACAACGTAATTGATTTTGAAATCCGAGTTACCGAAGGTCCTATTGCCTATTTCAACAAAATCACAGTTGTTGGAAACGATAAAACTAACGATGAAGTTATCTATCGAGAATTAAGAACTAAACCTGGAGAAAAATACAACAAAGGAGAATTAGTGAGAACCATCAGAGAGATTGGCCAATTAGGCTTTTTTGACCCTGAAAAAATTGATCCGCAATTCAAAAATGTTGATTCCGGTGCTGGGACTGTAGATATTGAATACCATGTAGTAGAAAAAGGAGCTAGCCAAATAGAACTTCAAGGAGGTTATGGTGGAGGTGGTTTCGTAGGTACCTTAGGACTATCTTTCAACAACTTTTCGGCAAGAAACTTATTTAATAAAGATGCATACCACCCACTTCCTATGGGGGATGGACAAAAAGTGGCTTTACGTCTTCAAGCGAGTTCTTACTACAAAACCTATAGTTTATCATTTTCAGAACCTTGGTTTGGAGGAAAAAAACCAATCCAATTTAGTAGTTCATTCGCATTTAGTCAGCAATACAGTTCTAACTACCAAATGCAAAAAGTAGACAAATCTAAATACATCAACATTACCTCATTGTCTGTTGGAATGGCAAAAAGATTAACTGTGCCTGATGATTTCTTCACGCTTTCACAATCTATCAGCTACCAACAATACGATTTGCATAATTATCTTTACGGATTATTTACCTTTGCAAATGGAACATCTAGGAATTTATCTTACTCTGTTGGTTTAACCAGAAACAGTAAAGGATTCAACCCTATATTCCCAACCTATGGTGCTGAATTTGGAATAACTGGTGAATTTACACTTCCTTATTCCCTATTTAACGGAATAGATTATGCAACATTAGGAGATCAACAAAAATATAAATATATTTACTCTGGAACTTCCTACGTAGATAATAATGATAGAGTTGTAAATGCTGGAGATTATCTCGACGCTATCCCAAACACAACTGCAGGAGTACCTAATAAAGTAGACAATTATCAAGATGCAGTTGCTGATCCAGGAAAAGTGGATCAAGAAAAATACAAATGGCTAGAATATTATAAAGTACAATTTACAGGAGACTGGTTTACTACTTTATATAAAAAATTAGTATTACGTACTTTAATGCAATTTGGTTTCTTAGGAGCTTACAATCAAGACAGAGGTGTTATTCCTTTCGAAAGATATTATTTGGGAGGAGATGGTATGGCTGGAAGTTCGATTGACGGAAGACAGAATATACAATTAAGAGGATATGAAAATGGGGCTTTGACACCTGCAAGTTCAACTGGAGATGCTTATGGTGCTACTATTTACAATAAATTTTCATTAGAATTACGTTATCCAATTACGTTGAAATCATCAGCATCGATTTATGCATTAACCTTTGCAGAAGCGGGACAATCGTATGAATCATTATCAGACTATCAACCGTTTAATTTGGCTCGTTCTGCTGGTGTTGGTTTAAGGGTATTTATGCCTGCTTTTGGTTTATTAGGAATTGATTTTGGTTATGGGTTCGATGCTGTTCCTGGAGCTATACAGCCAAGTGGATGGCAAACACATTTCATCATAGGTCAGCAATTTTAAGTAAATTTGGTTTAAATTTCTAAAATTAAAAATTATGAGAAAAGAATTTTTATTTATAATTTTATCGCTTATTGTTGTAACGACAATAAAGGCTCAAACCAAAGGAAATAAAGTAGGTTACATTGATATGGAATACATATTACAAAATGTACCAGACTATATTGAGGCTAAAGCTCAATTAGAGCAAAAAGCACAGAAATGGAAACAAGAAATTGAGACTAAAAAATTAGAAATTAATAAACTCACAGAAGCTTTAAAAGCTGAAAAACCATTATTGACAGCCGAATTAATTGAAGAAAGAGAAACTGAAATAAAGTTCCTCGAATCTGAAAAATTAGATTATCAACAAAAAAGATTTGGTCCTAATGGGGATTTAATAATACAAAAAGCAGGATTAGTTAAACCGATTCAAGATCAAGTTTTCACAGCAGTTCAAGATATAGCTGAAGCAAAAAAATATGACTTTATATTTGACAAATCTTCACATTTAACCATTCTTTTTGCAGCAAAAAGATTTGACATTAGTGATCAAGTGATTCGGATGTTAAATCGAACTGAAAAAAGAGAACAATTAACCAAAAAACAGCAAAAAGAAGAAGAGGCTAAAGAGAATAAAGAAGACGAATTAGATGAGAATCCTGTTCTAGCAGAAAGAGAAAAAGCATTACAAGATAAAAAAGCAGCTAGGGAAAAATTAGTAGCCGATAAAAAAGCCGCACAAGAAGAAGCCCGTAAACAATACGAAGAAAAAAGAAAACAATTACTAGCTGAAAGAGAAGCCAAAAAAAGTGGCACAGTTGTTGCACCAGCTAAAACAGAAGGAGCAAATACTTTCACCCCAAATACAACTGAAAAAGCAGACACTTCAAAAACAACAACCGAAGCTGCCAAACCAAACGTATATGAAGAACGTAAAAAAGCTTTAGAAGAGAAAAGAAAAAAAATACTCGAAGAAAGAGAAGCTGTCAAAAAAGCAGCCGAAGAAAAAAGATTAAAAGAAATTCAAGAAAAAGAAGCTTTAAAAAAAGCTAATGAAGTAAAATAAA
>DATEOV010000039.1:0-3068 GCA_035273645.1 Flavobacterium sp.
GAAGAAAACGATGGGAAGCAGCAATTCCAGTTTACAATGCAATTGTTTTAATGAAAATAATTGGTCGACCTACTTGGTGGACTCTTTTACTTTTTATCCCAATCATCAACCTGATTATGTTTCCCGTTATTTGGGTAGAAACTATTCGTAGTTTTGGAAAAAAATCCTTTTTAGACACAGTACTTGTAATTGGAACATTAGGATTTTATATTTATTATCTTAATTACACACAGACTTTAGTTTACGAAGCCGACAGAAACTTAGATCCAGATCACAAAGCAGCTGATACTATTAGCTCATTGCTTTTTGCCATAATTGTGGCTACTATTGTTCACACCTATTTTATCCAGCCTTATACAATTCCTACTTCTTCATTAGAGAAATCTTTATTGGTAGGTGACTTTTTGTTTGTTAGCAAAATGAATTATGGAGCGAGAGTTCCAATGACTACAGTTGCAATGCCAATGGTACACGATACTATTCCATTGACCAAAAGAAAATCTTATTTGACTTGGCCTCAATTACCTTATTTAAGACTTCCAGGCTTTCAAACTATTAACCGTACCGATATTGTTGTTTTCAACTGGCCTGCAGATACCGTATATAAATTCAGGGATCGATCTGGACTACGAGTAGACAAGCCAATTGACAAAAAATCAAATTATGTAAAACGTTGTGTTGGTGTTCCTGGCGATAGCTTATCAATAAAAGACGGATTAGTTTACATTAACGGAAAAGAATTGATTTTGGGTGATCGTGCAAAACCACAATTCTCATACAACGTAGTTTTGGATGGTAAAACACCAATTGACTTTGAATATCTTTTCAAAGACATGGACATCACTGATGGTGCTGGTTTCTTAAACCAACAAACAAGAGACACTTTATTCATCAGTGCTTTAACTGCTGCAAACGCAGAGAGATTCAAAAATATCCCTGGAATCACAGCTGTAAACAGAATTATTTCAAAAAATGTTGAAGATGGAATTTTTCCACACATCAACAAATGGAACCGAGATAATTTTGGTCCAATCTATATCCCACAAAAAGGTAAAACTATTGCCTTAAACCTAGAGAGTTTACCTTTCTACAAAACTATCATAACCGATTACGAGAAAAAGGACTTGAAAGTGAATGGTAATGAAATCAGAATTGACGGTAAAGTAGCTACAACTTATACTTTTGACCAAAACTATTACTGGATGATGGGAGACAACCGTCATAACTCAGAAGACAGTCGCTACTGGGGTTATGTTCCCGAAAATCATATCGTAGGAAAACCAATTTTTATTTGGATGAGCATCGATGGAATTAATGGCCCTAAGAGTAATTGGAAAGTTCGTTGGGACAGAGTATTCACAACCGTTAGTGGTGAAGGACAACCACAATCTTACTTTAAATACTTCCTGATCGCCCTTGCTGCCTTTTTTGTTGGTGAGTATTTCTGGAAAAAAAGAAAAGCAAAAAAAGAATTATAAAATAAGGCTGCTATGTCAACATACCAATGGTTTCTTTTTTTTCTGTTCATACAAGTAGTCCATTTTTTAGGAACATGGAAACTATACAAAATTGCAGGAAGAAAACCCTGGGAGGCTTTAATTCCAGTTTACAATGCAATCATTTTGATGAAAATCATTGGCAGACCTACTTGGTGGACTATACTCCTATTTATTCCAATCATTAATCTGATCATGTTTCCCGTTATTTGGGTGGAAACATTACGAAGTTTTGGGAGAAATTCAAAATTAGACACCTTTTTAGCTATTGTTACTCTAGGCTTTTACATTTATTACATCAGTTATACACAAAAATTAAATTATATAGCAGAGAGAAACTTAAACCCGGAGAATAAAACTGCCGATACCATTAGCTCTTTACTTTTTGCAATTATTGTTGCTACTTTGGTTCACACCTATTTTATACAGCCATTTACTATTCCTTCTTCATCATTAGAAAAAACATTATATATTGGTGATTTTTTGTTTGTAAGTAAATTAAATTTTGGGGCAAGAGCTCCTATGACTACGATTGCAATGCCTATGATGCATGATTCAATCCCACTTTTAGGAGTTAAGTCATACCTTTTCAATGATGATATTACAAAAAAGGAAACTTCCATTTTAAACAAGTTTCAATTACCCTATTTTAGATTTCCTTCGTTTGAAACGATTAAACGCAATGACATAGTTGTATTTAATCAGCCTGCGGATACTTTGTTGGATATGGATAATTTTAAACCGACAAGAAATTATTACAAACCAATTGATAAAAAAACAAATTTAGTAAAACGCTGCGTTGCTATACCTGGAGATTCTTTGGAGATTCGTGAAGGAGACATTTACATCAATGGAAAACCAAGTAAATTACCAGAAAGTGCAAAACTCCAATATAACTTTTTTGTAAATACTCAAGGTACACATATGGACCAGAGCTCCCTAGTAAACATGTATGGCGCTAGAGATGGTTTGAAAGATGTGAATGGAGATTTTCCATTGACCAATAATGGAGAATATGTATTAACTTTAACCGACAACGAAGCAAGCAGAATAGCGAATAATCCAGTAGTTAAAGGTGTTAAAAAATATTTAGCTCCAAAGGGAG
Source organism: Flavobacterium sp. (assembly GCA_035273645.1). Lineage (GTDB taxonomy): Bacteria > Bacteroidota > Bacteroidia > Flavobacteriales > Flavobacteriaceae > Flavobacterium. The sequence continues at coordinate 2,602 of DATEOV010000039.1, forward strand.
AAGATGGAGATGTATTTCCACACATACATTCGTTAGGATGGAACATAGACAATTTTGGACCTATTTATATTCCCAAAAAAGGAATGACAATTAAATTAGATAAAAAAACACTTCCATTTTATAAACGCATCATTCAGGAATACGAAAAAAACACATTACTCATTAACGATAATGAAATTATAATAAACGGAAAGCCAGCTAACAGCTACACTTTTAAACAAGATTATTATTGGATGATGGGAGATAATCGCCAAAATTCTTTAGATGCAAGATTTTGGGGCTATGTTCCTTTTGATCATGTTGTCGGTAAACCTGTATTTATTTGGTTTAGTTGGGATAAAGACGGTAAAGGAATCCATAAAATAAGATGGAATCGAGTTTTCTCTTTCGTAAATGATGGTGAACCTAAATCTTATTTAATTCATTTCTTAATCGCCGTTGCAGCCTTCTTTGTAGGTGAGTATTTT
>DATEOV010000040.1:0-4337 GCA_035273645.1 Flavobacterium sp.
GCTTAATAATTTAAACCGATTTTCCAACAAATTAAAAAACAACATTATGAAAAAGTATATTTTAATATTAGGTCTTATGATTTCGGTAGCTTCATTTTCACAAAATATTATATCTAAAATTGAGAATGCAAGTCCGGCACAATATGAATTACTAAAAAAAGTCAATGAATATTATCCCGATATTAGTTTAAGTGATAAAGTTGTCAATTTTTATGTCGGTGATAAAATAATTGACACAAAACAAGAATTTATTACAAAAAACACAGAATTTTCCGTTTATGAAGTGAGTATTAACCCTGATAACAAAAGAATTGTATTTACTTTTGAATCCGATAAAAATGGAAAAATTTATGGTGCAGTTGTTCTTTTTAGAGGAAATTATGTCAGAACAACCATTAATGAAAGGACAGGTCAGTATGACGTAATGGTTAATGGCAAATCAGTCTATTTGCAAAAAATGTAGCTCTTCGTATATACAATAGAATATTTTGTATTACAAAACAACAAATTAATGCCCCATCATAATTTCCTCATCCTTAGAAATAAGACGAACGTTTTGTATCTCATAAAAGTTATTAATATCACAAAAAAAAGCTACTATTACAAGTAGCTTTTTTTATATAAGATAATTTTGAGGCTTTGCAATATGCTTAGAAATCTAAGTTTTTATTCCCCATCAGGTTTGGTAACTTCAATTCGAGCACTCATCGGTACAGTCCAATCACTTGGTTTGCTTGGGTTTTTAAAAATATAATGAGGAACTGCAGGTTTTATACTTTTAAAAAGATCCAAACCTGTATTTTTAATATTCTGTACTATGCATCTAGCCACTTCATTGGCGCCAAAATTATTAAAGTGGGTATTATCAGCCAAAGCACCTATTTGTCCGGGGAAGGTGTTGTCTGGATAATAAACAAATGCTTTTTTTGAAAGTTCATTACCCCAGCTTTGGTACAAAGAAGTTGTCATTTTAGTAACATCTATCAAAGGAACCTGCATCTCTTGAGCTACTTTTCGCATTGCATCTGGAAACTCGCCGTGAGTAGGCTTTAAAGTCCCATTAGGATTAAAATAACGTCTTTGTATTGGAGTTATCAATATTGGAGAACCTCCTTTATTTCTGGTTTTTGTAATAAGATCCTTCAGTAATGCGGTATACACTCCCGAAGCTTCTTTCCCGTCTCCTGTTGCTTTTTCGTCATTGTGGCCAAACTCAATAAAAAGATAATCACCTGGTTCCATCAAGTATAAAATTTTATCTAATCGATATCCGGATGTAAAAGAACGGAGCGTCAAACCTGAACAAGCATAATTGGCCATAACAACATCTGTCGTCAAATAATTTGGAAAAAACTGAGTCCAAGATGCCCACGGCTCCGAATCATGTTCCATAACGGTAGAATCTCCAGCCACATAAATGGTTTTAATTTTTGAAATAGGATAAATTTTGATGCTTTGAACAATTGATGTCCCCAAAAACTCCAAGGTTAATTTCTCATCCCAATTCAGCCCCTTAAGTTCTGCAGGTTTAAGTTTAATGGTACTGTTCACATCAAATTTTGCATTTCTGACATTGACCACAAAACGTGCTGTTTTAGTTTCTTTTGCAGCAGTTTTAATTTCTCGCAACATCAATCTTCTGGACTCCGCCTTTACAGTTGTAATTCCGCTGTTGTTCCCGCCCAAAATGACCTCCACACTATAATTCCCTTCTGGAAGCTTTATCGAAAAATAGAACGGACTCTTAGCCGATATTGATTTTTTGTCAAATGTTACATTTTTATCGGATTGTAAATCAAATCCGTATCCGATAGCATTAGTATACGCAACAGCTTTATTTATGACTGTACCTGATTTTTTATCAACATTTGCACCAAAATTAAATTCTTTAATAGGTGCGTTGTCTTGGGCATTGGCACAGAAAAAGTGGGTCATGCATAAAAATAAAAAGATGCTTTTAAAGTGTTTCATAATGTGTGTTTCTTAAAATTCTTCGATATAAACTGATTGCTAATGTACAATGATTGCTCTTATTTTTATAAAATTCAATACTCATTTTCTGACTTAGTTGAAAAAAGCCTGCCAGTCAACACACAAGGGTCTGACTGGCAGGCTTTTTAAAAAAAATCTAATAGCGCGGATTTACACACGACCGAAAGCGAACTGACGAAGTAATCCGTGCCCATAAAGTGAATCAATAACTGGTAGAAATTAATGCCCCATCATAATCTCCTCATCACCAGCATTTACAACAGTTTCCTTAATATTTCGTTTACCAATATTCAAAACAATAAAAGCGATAATCGTGGTGCAGGTCATAATTGCGACCATAGGGACCATAGAATCTTTAACAAAAAGCCCCACTGCAAAAGAAGATAAAGCGCCAATTCCCAATTGAGTAGCTCCCATCAATGCCGAGGCACTTCCTGTATTCTTGGCAAAAGGAGCAAGGGTCAATCCTGCAGTATTTGGATTGGAAATACCCAAACATGCCAAAAACAGGAACAACATTGCAATAGTACCGTACAGTCCTAAATCATCATTTATTGCCAAAATCAAGAAAGTCACACTGATTGCTATTTGAGCAACCAAAGCGCCAAAAATCATCTGCTCACTGGAGAATCTTCTCAATAATATAGAGTTCAATTGGCTCGAACCAATAAAACTTACCGACATAAAAGCAAAAATCCAACCATAAACCGTGGCATCCACTTTTAAAATATCCATAAACAAAATAGGAGAAGCCGCAACATACGTGAACAATCCAGAGAACGCAATCGAACCAGTCAAAGCATAAGTATAAAACTGTGGCACTTTGATAACCCCAACAAAATTGCTAATTATTGGTTGGGGTTTCAATGATATTGTGCGATCAGGTTTGTGTGTTTCAGGCAATCCCAATTGTGATGCAATAAGCACCAAACCGCCTAAGAATGCCAGTATAAAAAATATAGGATGCCAACCGTAATAGGTTGTTACATAACTCCCAATAGTCGGCGCCAACATTGGCGAAAGCCCAAGAACCAACATTAATTTGGACAAAACATTAGGGATTTCCTTTACTGGAAACAAGTCCCGAACCATCGCAACCGAAGCCACAGTAGCTGCACAACTTCCAACAGCTTGTATAAACCGAAGCCCAATAAACATATGGATATCAGCCACGATAGCACATCCTAAAGAAGCTAAAATATAAACGAGCAATCCAATAAATAAAGGCTTTTTCCGCCCGAAACGATCCAACAACGGCCCATATAACAATTGCCCGAACGAAATCCCGATAAAATAACTGGATAAAGATTCGGAGACCATCGTTACTGTAGTATGAAGATCTTTGGCAATTCCCGAAAAACTAGGCAAATACATATCAATTGAAAAAGGCCCAAGTGCCGTCATCGAACCCAAAATTAATATCAGCTGAATGTATTTTCCTTTAGTCATAATCTTTTTTATCTTTTGCAAAGATAGCGTATAGAAATCTCATATTTCTCAATTTTCCGAGGAACGATAACACTTGTAAAAGAAAATAACGATACAATCTCAACAATATGCTTATCCAAGAATTGAGCTTTACATTATTTTTACTAAATTTCAGTCTGTTTTTTGAAAACTAATTACAATAATTATCAACGTTAAAAAATACACTAATGGAATCAGAAATTTTTTCAACAACCCCTGATTGTGAAATAGTAACTACGAGAATTATGAACTTTCCCATAAATCTTTGTTTTAAAGCTTGGACAGATCCAAATCATTTAAAAAATTGGTGGGGACCAAAAGGATTCACAAATACTTTCAATGAATTTGACTTACGACCTGGAGGAAAATGGAGTTTTGTTATGCACGGCCCAGACAAAGGAAATTATTCCAATGAGGTTGAATTTATAAAAATTGACGAACCAAATCTAATTTTCTGGAAACGTCATTCAAAACCACTTTTTAAAATTTTGACAACATTTGAGGAAATATCCAGTGATAAAACCAAGATTGTTTTCAAAATGATTTTCGATACGGCGGAAGAAAGCAATAAATTAAGACCATTTGTAGTAGACAAAAATGAAGAAAACTTTGATAGACTAGAAGTTGAGCTGACAAAAATGGCTGTATAAAATCAAAAAAAGCATCCCTTCCCATCATTTATAACACTATACAAAGTGAACTATAATTTATATTATGTAAAATAGAATATTTTAAAAGCTCCATAATCATTAGTATTCATATAAAATTTCAAAAGAAATTACTTTTACCTCAATTATTAAGATTCCTGTAAAATTGAACGAATCATACTCTCTCACATTTACAACTCTTGAATATTTAAGAAAAAATTGAGTATAAAA
>DATEOV010000041.1:0-2364 GCA_035273645.1 Flavobacterium sp.
ATACTTATAGTACTCGCACCACGAGAGAATTTTTTGGTGCGGATATTTTTAAGAATAGACTGCTTGAAGGCTTCGTTTATAAAACCACGATGTGACATAAACGAAGGATCTTCGGATGTTAAGACACATTTTTGCAAATACGGTGAGATTTGGTCCAAAGGCGTGTAATACGGATTGCTTGAGCCTACAAAAACTGGACGTTGAAGTACCCCTCTGTCGACGGCTCTGTAGGTAAATTCCCTGTTTAATTTGGCAAGGTCAATATTTCCGTATTTGGTTATGTTTACATTTTGTTTGTTTACATTACTCTTGAAAACAATGGTATTCGGCTTGTTTTTGTTGAACATGAAATCTAATTTATAATCAAAATCTCCCGTGGCTTCCATGCCTTGAAAGTGGGTAAACAATCCATCGGGAAGAGAAGTGATGAAATCCTGTGTCTTCATTTTTGGAGTGGTGATTTTGAGTCTATAAACCGTATCTTCTTCCGTGTTATAGGAAAGGTAAGGATGTATTTTTATTTTGTTGAACTGGAAAGTTGAACTGCTATCGATCGAAATAAAATCGGAACCCAATAGGAAACGGAAATCAAACCTGGCATTTTTGATGTTAACGTCTTTATTGGCAATTCTTTTATGGTTTACTTTTAAATTGGTAATCGAACTGTAACCGTCAAAGTGCAGTTCTCCATGGCTCATATCAATATTTTGTACATTGAAACGAATGGAGTCAAAACTGGCTTTTAGGTTGTAGCGTTCGTCAAAATAAGGCACTTTGATAGCGCCAGTGTCAATGTTAAAAAAATGCAGATCTCCCTTTTTGTTTCTTGGGTCTGCCATTCCGTTAATTCTCCATCGTTGCGCAAAAGTATTGGTCTGAACCTCTATGGATGATTCCAGGTTTGTTTGGTATAAAGTCAGTTTTTTGAAGTTTACAGTCGCCTTTTTTCCATTATCATCGAGTTTGAATACTAAATTTTCCAATGTCATGTCCGTTGGGACTAAATTGAGGACTTTGGAGATAATGCGATAGGCAAATTCAGCGTAATCTCTTTTATTGGTTGTTTTTGGTTCGTTCTTGTCTCTTTTTAAGAAAGCACCAAAGTTTTTGACCTTTCCTTTTTTAGTTAATTGAACATAGCCATTCTTTATTTCAAGAGTTCCGAGTTGAACATCGCCAATTAGTAATTTCCATAAATTGACGCTTGTCTTTATTCGCTCAATTTTAAAAATTGTGTCTAAATTGTGGGGAGCAAGGGAGATTTCTTTTAATTCGATTCCTGAAACACCATCAAAGGAAGCCTTTTTGATGGTAAATTCACTATTGTATTCCAGCTTCATTGTTGCAGAAGCCTTGTCGATGGCTTGATCCAAAAGCTCGTTCCTAAATACAAGAAAACCAATTAAGAGTACAGCAATAACTATCCCAAGTATTTTGGAAGCAAGTAGTAACTTTTGTTTGTTAGTTCTCATATATAAAAGGAAAAGAAGTCTTTTTTAAAATAATGTTTTATCCGAACAATTGGCTGGCAACATCTTCAATTTTGGCTACCAATTGGATTTTTATTCCAGTGTTTTTTAAGGCGATTTTATTGTATTTGGATACAAAAATAGTCGAAAATCCCAATTTTTCAGCTTCTTGAATACGTTGATCCACTCTGTTCACAGGACGAATTTCACCCGAAAGCCCCACTTCGCCAGCAAAACAAAAATCTTTGTTTACAGGAATGTCTTCATTAGACGATAAAATGGCGGCCACAACAGCTAAATCTATGGCAGGATCATCTACGGAGATTCCTCCGGTTACGTTGAGGAAAACATCTTTGGCACCAAGCCTAAAACCAGCTCTTTTTTCCAAAACGGCCAAAATCATATTCAGCCTTTTGGCGTTGTAACCTGTGGTGCTTCTTTGTGGAGTTCCATAAACTGCAGTACTTACCAAGGATTGTATTTCGATCATCAAAGGACGCATACCTTCAAGCGTAGTAGCGATGGCAGTTCCTGATAATTCTTCGTCTTTGTGTGAAATTAATATCTCGGATGGATTGGATACTTCTCGCAATCCGCTTCCAAGCATTTCGTAGATTCCAATTTCGGCAGTTGATCCAAAACGGTTTTTTAAAGACCGCAAAATGCGATAAACGTGGTTTCGATCACCTTCAAATTGAAGCACCGTATCGACCATGTGTTCCAATATTTTTGGTCCTGCAATTGTTCCGTCTTTGGTAATATGCCCAATTAAAATTACTGGAATATTAGTTTCTTTGGCAAATTTGATTAATTCAGCAGTAGTTTCCCTAATTTGGGATATACTTCCTGCAGTCGATTCTATATAATCGGTATGCAAAGTCTGAATCGAATCGAT
>DATEOV010000042.1:0-5045 GCA_035273645.1 Flavobacterium sp.
TTTTATAGTGCTGGATTCCGTTGGTATCATATCTTACCTGTAATTATTTTAAAAAAGCCGACAACTCTATTGACAAAAGAATATTGGATATCCACTTTATTTGTACCAAATTATCAAAGCAAATATTTTTACTGGTGAGAAAATTAGACGTCAAAAACATAACGCTTAGTTATGATACACAAGCTATCATAAAAGGAATCAGTTTTTCGATTACCGAAGGTAAAATAACGGCTCTTATAGGGCCAAATGGCGCCGGAAAAAGTTCTACGTTTAGAATCTTGTCCGGATTGGTCAGCCCTGATAGAGGAAGTGTTTTTTTGGATGGAATACAAATGAAAAGCTTTAATGATTTGCGCAATCATTGTGGTTACTTACTTGAAACGGCTGATTTTTATACTTATCTAAGCGGTAAAAAGAACCTGGAACTTTTGATTGCACTTACCAAATCTTCTGCTAATGCAACCGAACTTCTGGAAATGGTGGGACTAGCCAAAGATGCCGATAAAAAAGTACAGCATTATTCCAAAGGTATGAAGCAAAGACTTGGATTGGCGCAGGTTTTAATTGATAACCCTTCTTTTTTAATTTTAGACGAGCCTTTTAACGGTTTGGATCCCGAAGTAAAAGAACTTATTCTGAAACTATTGACCGATTTAAAAAAGAAAGGAAAAGGTATTTTGGTTTCAACCCATTTATTGGAAGATATAGAAACAATTGCTGACGACTTTATACTACTAAACGAAGGCGAAATCTATCTTTCCGGTTCAATGGAAGCTTTTGGAACTGACAGACAAAATGTAAAAATGCACTTTATAGAACCGCTTCCGCAAAATTTAAATCTAGGATTTGAAAACCTTAAAACTGGAAATATTCTCACGCTTAAAGCGAATGAAAAAGAGACTCAAACCGTTTTGAAAGAACTATATGATTTGGGTTTCATTCCTTATAAAATAGACAGATCGAGTCTATTATATGACAAATACATGGAAATTATAAAATGATAAGATTATTGCAATTTGAGTGTGTAAAACTAATTCACAGACGCAGAACTTTTTTAAGTATCGGCTTGATGTTGGTTTTGGTTTGCCTTATTTTTTGGGGATTGAAAGCGGAAGGTGTCAATGCTTTGGCATTTATATTTCAGTCATTGGATGAAAATTTCGAAGTACAGGGAACTATTTTGAATGGCTATTTGGCCAGCTTTTTAATTTTAAACACACTTTGGATTCACATACCTATTTTAATTACAATTGTGACTGGGGATTTATTTAGCTCTGAATTAGAAAATGGTACAATCCGTATTTTGATAACACGGCCAATAAGTAGAAGTCGTGTTGCTTTATCCAAACATTTTGCAGCCGTTGTTTTTGTCTTTTTCTTTATAATCTGCTATGCCATTATTTCAATAATTCCCGCTTTAGTTTTATTTGATAAAGGAGATTTACTGGTGGCTTTTAACGGATTGCAAATCATTGAAGAATCCCAATTGCCATTGCGCTTTTTAGAAGCATTTGGCTTTGCGTTTTTGGCAATGAGTATCGTTGCCATTCTTTCGGTTACCGTGAGTTTTTTTGCTAAAAAATCATTGGTTTCCATTTTAATCACATTAGGGTTTATTATTATTAGCACATTACTTCAGACATTATCGGGATCTTTATTTACAGGTTGGGAGTTTTTTTTGATAACCTATCATTTTTCACAATGGCAATTGTTTTTTTATACTGATATCGATTATGTAGCCATTGCTGATTCTACCATTTGGTTGCTTTCTTTTTCGATTGTTTGTATTGTTATTTCAATCATTCGATTTAAATTTTTAAAAATAACAGAATGAGGTATATTTTATTCATAGCCATCGTATTCTGTAGTAGCTTTTATGCAAAAGCACAAACAGAATTAATTGGAAAACTTAAGGAACGATACGATATGAAAAATGGCTATCAAACGATGGTAAACATTAGTATAGATGTGCCTGGACTTACCATGCCTCCAAAGGATTTAAGTATTAAATATGAAAAAGGAAAAAAAGTTCAGATAAAAGGAAAAGGAATACTGCTGATTCCAAAAAAAGGATTAACCAATCAATTTTCGGAGTTGTTATCAATCCAGGCCCATTGGATTTTTCTTTCGGAGAATGGAGGTTTCGTCAATTATAAATTAGTTTCAATGAATCCAAAGAGCGATTGGGTCACGGCAGATGTAAAAATACTGAAAGAGCAAAGTAGAATAGACGAAATTAACTTGATTACGAAAGATTCGGGAGAATACTTAATCAAACATTCCTACACTTCAGGTAATTATCCAACTACAACAGAAATTAGTTTTTGGACCAGCAGATTCAATATCCCTTTGAAATTTTTGGGAAAATCGAGCCTCAATAAAGTAAAAGACAAAGACGGAAAAATAAAAGGAAAAATCTTCCTGAAATTCAGTGGTTTTCATTTTTTGTAATGACAGTATCAGCAGATTGCAAAACATTTTTAGCCACTGATTAACACAGATTAGCACAGATTTTATTTACTGTTTTGAAGAAATCTGTGTAAATCATTGTAATCTGTGGCCAATTTTATCGGTTTGGTGTAGTCACAAATGGTCATTTTTTGTAAAGGAGAATAGCAACGATGGATTCATAATAATCCCGTCAGTTTTGAAGTATCTTTGTATCATAAATTTCAATAATAATGATTCTTTATATTAAAAATATGGTTTGTAACCGTTGTAAAATGGTTGTGAAAACAGAATTGGAAAAACTCGGCATAACTCCTTTAAATGTTGAATTGGGAGAAGTAACCATTGCGAAAGATTTGGATATTTCAGAAAAGGAACGATTGGACCTCGTACTCAAAGAACTAGGTTTTGAATTAATCGATGACAAAAAAAGCAGGTACATTGAAAAAATAAAATCTTTGATTATTGAATTGATCCATGAGCAAAACAATGATTTAAAAATTACTTTGTCTGATTATTTGAGTCAAAACGTGTATCACGACTATTTTTATCTTTCCAATCTTTTCTCCGAAATTGAAGGAACTACTATTGAAAAATACTTCATTGCCCAGAAAATAGAGAGAGTAAAAGAATTATTGGCTTACAAAGAATTGTCTTTGGGTGAAATTGCTTTCCAACTGAATTATTCCAGTGTTGCTCACTTGAGCAATCAGTTTAAGAAAGTCACTGGGCTTTCGCCAAGCCATTTTAAAAACATACGGTTGGGAGGAAGAAAATCGTTGGATGAGGTTTGATCTAGCCAATAAAAAATTGTAGCAACTTTTAATTCTAAATTAGCAGGTTAAATCTATCATGATCTCTTGGTAGACATCAATGATATTGTAATGCTCAAGATTAAAATAACAACAATTACCAACAAGGCAATTTGTATTGGTAATTTGTAGAAATCAATCAGTAGCATCTTCATTCCTACAAAGATTAATATCAAAGCAAGCCCTGTCGATAAATATCGGAATTTATCCATCATTCCTGCCAGTGCAAAATACAAAGCACGCAAGCCAAGTATGGCAAAGACATTTGAAGTATAAACAATAAAATGGTCTTGTGTAATTGCCAATATTGCAGGAATACTATCTGTAGCAAAAATCAAATCAGTGGTTTCAATTAATACCAATACTAAAAATAAAGGTGTTGCAAACCTTTTTCCTTCTTGTTTTACAAAAAATTTCCCGCCATGTAAATCTTTGGTTACAGGCATTACTCTTCTGAATAATTTTATTAGAGGATTTTTTTCTGGTTCAATTACGGTCTCCTTTTGAGTGAGCATCTTATATCCTGTATAAATCAATATTGTCCCGAAAACATAAATTGTCCAATGGAATTTTTCGAGTAACGCCACTCCCGCAAAAATAAAAGCAGCTCTCATTATTAAAGCTCCGATGATTCCCCAAAACAAAATTTTATGCTGATGGATGGCCGGAGTTTTGAAATAAGTAAATATTAAGACGAATACAAAAATATTATCTACACTTAATGCTTTTTCAATTATATAGCCAGTAAAAAACTCTAATGCTTTAACTTCACCTTGCCAATAATAAATAAAAACATTGAAGCACATGGCAAGTGTCATCCAAACTCCCGTCCAGATCATAGCTTCTTTAATGCTTATTTCATGTGATTTTCGGTTAAATATTCCTAAATCCAATGCTAGCATCAGCAGTACAAATGCATTAAAGCCTATCCAAAAACTCAAATCCGTTTGCATATTCGCATCTTATTTAATTTATCCACAACTCTTATTTAATCAAATACACTTGTCTAAAGTTTTTTATTTTTTACCAAAATGTATGACTATTTCATATTGTTACATAGGGGTATGTTTGCTAGCTGTTTTGATTTTACGTGTATAAATTGTCATTGACGAAAACCAATTTAAAGATAATAAACTTTTTTGCAAATACCTTGTGGAATTCTCGACTCATAGAAAGCTTTTGCATGGTGTGAATTAGTAAATGCATATACTATCATTTATAATTATATTTTAGTCGAATGGGTTTTGGTATTAATAGATTGAAAAAAAATCACATAAAAAAAACGCAGCCCATTACGGAATGCGTTTGTATCTACTTAAGAAACGATTTTATTTATCGATCGACCCGAGTACTCTTTTCATGAAAGTGTTTAGAGCTTCTTTTTTGTCGGTGCCTTGTTGTACCATTTTGTGTACTTCAATGGCGCCGTACATGTTTGAAATCAATTCTCCAATAACGTCCAATTCTTCATCTTTCAATGAAGGGATTTCAGTTATGGCTTCCAATACTTCAATGGTTTCAATGATGTAATCCTGGTCGTTTTCCTCGATGAACTGGGTCAGGTGTTTTATTACGGGTAACTTCATTTTTTAGATTTTTAGATTGATGGATTTTTAGATAAAAGATTCAAAAATCTAACGGTCTAAAATTCCAATGATTGATTTAAACAATTTCGTTTACCAATTCGATTAAAACTTCTTGTTTGTTGGTTTGTGTTTCGTTTACCAATTTTCCATTTACGAAAGTGGCAAATGTTGGCAAGTTGCTTACATTGGCTAGTTTTCT
>DATEOV010000043.1:0-9581 GCA_035273645.1 Flavobacterium sp.
GAAGAACTCAAAGTCATTGAAGCTACCACAAAAGACAAAGCTAAAAAAGCTACACCAATGAAAGTTCGAAAGGAAACATTAAATTACGACAAGAAGAACTCGAAAAAGTAATCAGATTTCAGGTTACAGAATTCAGGATAAATCTTTTAAACATTTAAACGATTAAACCTATAAACAATTAAACCTTTCAAAAAGTGAATCCCGATTTCATAAAATACCAAGCACAAACTTCACCTTATCCGTTGGGTATGGAAGTTTCACATGCTATTGGCTCCTATATTTTTGATACAAATAACAAAAAATACCTAGACTTTGTGGCTGGTGTTTCGGCCTGTACACTAGGCCATCAAAACAAAAGAGTAAATGACGCCATAAAAGATCAATTAGACAAATATTCGCATGTTATGGTTTATGGAGAATATTCTCAAAGCCCCGCTGTTGAATATTGCAAATTGATGGCTTCACTCCTACCTGCCCCTTTAGAAAAAACATATTTAGTCAATTCGGGCACCGAAGGCATTGAAGGAGCCTTAAAACTAGCCAAAAGAACAACAGGAAGAAGTCAACTGATTTCGTGCCACAATGCTTATCATGGAAACACAATGGGCTCCATGAGCGTAATGGGATTTGAAGAACGTAAACAAGCTTTTCGTCCATTACTTCCAGATGTCGATTTTATAACCTTTAACAACGAAACCGATTTACAAAAAATCACCACTAGAACAGCCGGAATCATACTGGAAACGATTCAAGGAGGAGCTGGTTTTATTGAACCTCATAATGATTTCCTAAAAAAAGTAAGAGCTCGATGCACCGAAGTAGGTGCAATGATGATACTCGACGAAATCCAACCGGGATTTGGAAGAACAGGCAAGCTTTTTGGATTTCAAAATTATGATGTTGTACCGGACATCGTTGTTATGGGAAAAGGAATGGGAGGCGGAATGCCTGTGGGTGCATTCACAGCATCATCAGCCATGATGGATTTACTAACCGAAAATCCAAAATTAGGTCATATCACCACATTTGGAGGCCACCCTGTCATTGCGTCAGCTTGTTTGGCTACTTTGAAAGAATTAACTGAAACCAACATCATGACAGAGGCTTTAGAGAAAGAAAAACTCTTTAGAAAGCTTTTGGTACATCCTTTGATACAAGAAATAAGAGGAAAAGGATTGATGCTTGCTGCTATGACAGCAAGTGCTGACATCACGAATGAAGTGATTCTAAAATGTCAAGACAGAGGTTTAATTTTATTTTGGTTGCTTTTTGAAGGATGCGCGATTAGAATAACTCCACCTCTTACAATTTCCGAAGAAGAAATCAGAGAAGGCTGCGCAATAATTCTTGAAGTAATGAATGAGATGGTGAGTTAAGATTAATGCTTTTTAGATTTTTAAAATTATAATTATCATTGAAAAACCTGTTAATTAAATTGTTCACAACAAATAAAATTCTTCCTCATTTCAACAATACGTTTTCCTAATTTTATTTTAGGATAATTTAAAAACACACAGTATGCAATTAAGCAACGAAGAAGAAGAGTATAACTTATCCCTATCAAAATTTGAGTCCATGTTGAAAACCAACAAAGTACTCTTTTTTGACTCCGAAGAATTTGAAGAAATCATTCTTCATTATCTCGACATGGGCAAGTCCGCATTGGCCAAAAAAGCTTTAAAACTAGCTCTGGAACAACACCCAAGATCCAGTGGACTTAAATTAGTTCAAGTAGAAATGCTCATTTATGACGATAAACTCGAAATAGCCGAAAAGCTATTGAATGAGCTTTATGCCATTGAACCTACAAACGAAGAAATTTACATTCAAAAAGCCAATATTTGCTCCAAAAGGGATCAGCATGAAAAAGCAGTAGAAATGCTTAAGATTGCCTTAGAATACACCGATGACTATGCCGATGTTTACAATTTAATCGGTATGGAATATCTTTTTATGGACAATCTAGAATTAGCCAAAGAAAGTTTCATTAATTGTCTAGAAGAAGATTTTGAAGATCAATCAGCATTATACAATGTAGTTTATTGTTATGAATTTTTGGATCAAAACCAAGAAGCCATATTGTATTTAAATAAATACATTGACAAAAATCCATATAGCGAAATTGCTTGGCATCAATTAGGCCGTTTATACTATGGCGTAAAAGAATACGAAAGCGCCATACGTGCTTTCGATTATGCAACTCTTATAGACGAAGAATTCCTTGGTGCTTTTATGGAAAAAGCAAAAGCATTGGAACGTCTAAAAAAGTATGATCTTGCCATAGAAAGTTATAACCGAACAATCGAATTGGATGATGCTACATCCTATGCCTTGCTTAGAATAGGAAAATGCTATGAAAAATTAGGCAATAAAGTATTAGCTCTTAAATATTTCAACAAAACGGTACACGAAGATCCACTTTTAGATAAAGGTTGGATTGCGATTACCGATTTTTATGTTCGCCAAAAAAACTTCCAAAAAGCATTGTTTTTTGTCAATAAAGCTTTGGCTATCGACAACCAAAACAAATTGTACTGGAAACGATTTGCAGCCATCAACAAACAAATGAACTTGTTTGAGGAAGCTGAATTTGGGTATAGAAAAGCAGTAGAATTCGGCGATTACCAACTCGACACTTGGTTGTTTTGGGTTGATATTTTACAGTTTTTAGGAGAATTCGAAAGTGCAATTCAAACATTATTACAAGCATCCGAATACTTCCCAGAAGAAAACGAAGTAGAATATCGTTTGGCTGGATTGTATTTTATGATTTCAGACAATATCAAAGCAAAATTCCACTTAAGCAATGCTTTACGCCTGAATTATGACAATTACATTCTATTGGAAGATTTATTCCCCGTAGTTTGGGAGAAAAAAATGGTGCGAAATTATATTGACAAACAGAAAAAACAATAATGATTGAAGTTTTAAAAAAACGTTTTGGTTTATTAGGCCGTAATATCAGTTATTCCTTTTCAAAAGGATATTTTACAGAAAAATTTAGTAAAGAACATTTTGAAGGTTGCACTTATGAAAATTTCGATATTCCTGAAATCAATAATTTTACGGAATTAAAGGAAAACAATACAGATCTTAATGGACTAAACGTAACGATTCCATACAAGGAATCTGTTATTCCTTTTTTGGATAAACTATCTAAAAATGCTGAACAAATTGGAGCCGTTAATACTATAAAATTCACTAAAAAAGGAAAATTAAAAGGATATAATACCGATTATTACGGTTTCAAGAAATCTCTTGAACCGCTATTGGAATCGCATCATAAAAAAGCACTTATTCTTGGAACTGGAGGCGCCTCCAAAGGAGTTGCTTTTGCCTTGGATCAATTGGATATCACCTATACATTTGTATCTCGCGAAGCCAAGCAAAACTGTATCGATTACAGTCTTATCAATGCCACAACCTTTGACAACTATCAAATTATAATAAATTGTACACCCGTTGGAACAAGCCCAAATGTGGATTTATTCCCGCTCATTCCTTATGAATATTTTACAGAGAAGCATATCGCTTATGACTTGATTTACAATCCAGCCGAAACCCAATTCCTTAGCAAAGCAAAAGCGCAAGGTGCTCAAATAAAAAATGGATTAGACATGCTCATTTTTCAAGCCGAAAAAGCTTGGAAGATTTGGAATAAATAGAAAAAAATACTTATCATATTGCTTTTACAATAGTATCAGCTCCACATTATAAAAATACTGAACCCTCAAAATGGATTATCCTTTGAGGGTTTTCTATTTAATATAATATCATTAAAAAAAGTAGCTATAGAATCAAAAAACAAGTCAATAAACTAGAAAGAATTCAAATTACATTATTTAGGAAAGAATTTTCTGTAAAAATGAATTATAAACAAAAGTTTTATTTTGTATTTTGACGCACCTTTAGTATCTTTCGCATTCAAAAAATAAAAACCTTATACATTTACAAAATGTTAGAAGAAAAGAACGATAACCTATCTCTAAAAGAAACTGAGATAGATGGAAAAACAGCTAATGAATTGCAAAAAGCAGTTCAATCAGAAGTATCTGTAATTGTAACAGGAAGTGAAATAAGTGATGCTGTAGCAGAAGAAAACACAGTAAACCCAGTTTCTGAAACAGTAATTTCGAATGAAAACGGAACAGACGAAAAGCAAAACGTAATTGACGCAATAGCCGAAACAAATGCTGAAGAAAGTGAAGATGAAACGCTAAAAGAACGTCATGATATTCCAATGCTCGATTATGATGCATTACCTATGGAAACACTTGTAAGCGAATTGAAAAATTTGGTTACAAATGAAAAAGTAATGTCTATTAAAGAGCATGTTGAAGAAATTCGAAAAGCATTTTTAGCGAAATACAACCACCTTATAGAAGAAAAAAGAGAAGAATTCAATCAGGAAAATCAAGATCCTAACGAGGAATTTCAATATCATTCTCCATTAAAATCAAAGTTTGATCAATATTATACAATCTACAAAGACAATAAAAACATACATTTTAAGAGTTTACAATCTAATTTGAAAACTAACTTAGAAGTTAGATTGGCCATTGTAGAAGAACTAAAAGAATTAATCAACCCACAAGCAAACATCAAAGACACTTTAAATCATTTTAATGAATTAAGAGAAAGATGGAAAAATGCAGGTGCAATTCCAAAAGACAAGTACAATCACGTTTGGAATAATTATCATTTTCACGTAGAAAATTTTTATGATTATTTGCACTTGGACAGAGAAGCAAGGGATATTGATTTCAAATATAATCTAGAACAAAAGCAAAAAATCATAGCACGTGTTCAAGAACTACTTAAAGAAGCTGACATCAATAAAGCTTTTAGAGAACTTCAAGATTTACACAGAATTTGGAAAGAAGACATAGGTCCTGTTTCAAGAGAACACCGTGATGAGATTTGGAACCAATTTAGTGAACTAACAAAAAAAATGCATGATAAGCGTGAAGTATTGTTCGAAAACTTAAGAGGAACTGAGCTAGAAAACTTAGAAAAGAAAAAAGAAATTATTGCTAAAATTGAAGTTTTGGCTACCGAAAAAGTGAATGCACATTCGCAATGGCTAGCTCAAATTGAAAAAGTAGAAGCTTTACGTTCTGAGTTTTTCTCAGCAGGAAAAGTACCTACAGATGTCAATGAAGCTACTTGGGCAGCATTCAAAACTGCTGTTAGAAATTTCAACAGCTTTAAAAATTCTTTTTATAAAGACATTAAAAAAGACCAAAACGACAACCTGAACAAAAAAATTGCTTTGGTAAAGAAAGCCAAAGAATTACAGGAAAGTATTGATTTTGCTAGTACTACTCCAATCATGAAGCAAATTCAGGAAGAGTGGAAAAAAATAGGTCATGTTCCAAGAAAATATTCTGATAAAATCTGGAACGAATTTAGAGAAGCTTGCAATCACTATTTTGATAAATTAAAAGAACACAAAAGTGTTGAAAACGTTGACGAAGTAGAAGCCTTTGACAAAAAGAAAGCCTATTTGGATACTTTGAGAGAATTCCAATTAACTGGTGATCACAAAACAGATTTGGACGCTATCAAATTGCATATTGAAACTTGGAAAAACTTTGGTAAAGTTCCTTTCCCTAGAAGACATATCGAAGGTAAATTCAATAAAATTCTAGATGCTTTATTTGAAAAACTAAGCTTAAGCAAAAAAGATACAGAAATGATGCGTTTCTCTAACAGAATTGATCATTTATCTGAAAGCAATGACACTAGAAAAATTGATAATGAGAAGATTTTCTTGATGCGCAAAATTGAAGAAGTTCAAAATGAAATATTCCAATTAGAGAATAACATTCAATTTTTTACCAATACAAAAAATGCAAAAAAAGAAAATTCAATCGTATTGGAAGTTCGAAAAAACATCGCTATCCATAAAGAAAGCTTAGATGTTTGGAAAGAAAAACTAAAACAATTGAGAAATTTAAACATCGAATAAGTTTAAATTCACAGATAGATACAAAGCCTCAAACCTTAATAAGTTTGAGGCTTTTTTATTGAAACATACAATTTTAACTTTCATTTACCATTATACATTCCTTAAACAAAAACCTATTCTCTATTTTTGCAATATGAGAAATTTTTGGAAATTTATCGTATTTACTGGTCTATTGATCCAGTTTAGTTTTGCCTATAGTGCAAATCACGATGTAACAATTTCTTTCAAAAAGGATAACAATACTGCATTCAGTAAAGAAAGTTTAAGTGTTTCTCACTTCGTTCAACCCAGTATAGAAAGAAGTAATCCTGACCTAAAACACAACAACCGCATTCCAGTCAATATAGGCGACTCCAATACACCACCATTATTTTCTAGTTTTAAAGAAAATAACCTTAAAATAGTTTTATCAGATCAAGACATCGACCGATGTACAAAAGTCTCGATTTTACTTTTTCCCTTCCATTATTTCTGGTGAATTAATATCATGATTCCGTCTTGTAAAAGTTAAAACAACTTTTAAATTCTTCTTGATTCTATCTGAATCAAGAAAACAAATCATTATATATAATTACAAAAAAAGCAAAAAAAATGGACACATCAGTAACCATAATAGGCCTTATAATTACAATATTAATAGGCATTCCTTTAACTTTAGTCTTCCGCTCCAACATAACGAACAGAGCAAAAATAAAAGAGATAAAGAAACAATACAGCCAAAACAATCATTACAATTTTGAGATAACAGAAACACAAAACAAAAAAATTCTGTCCATTGACCAAAAGAATAAAGGCTTTCTATTTATTGATTTCAGCTATAAAAAAGAAACAGTTTATTTTGTAGATTTAACAAACATCATTCTGTGCAATTTACAGGAAACTACTCGAAGCAGATTAGGCACGATGGAAAAAGTCGAAATAGAACTGGTTCATAAAAACACCATGAAAAAAGAAATGATTCCAATTTATAATATCGAAAATCATTTTTTAGACTTCAACTGTTTATTTGAAGATCATAAAATGGCAAAAAAATGGGTCGGTTTAATTAATGAAAGTCTATAATAAATCCACAAAGAGGTTCTAGTGAACCTCTTTGTTTCTATATGGCTAATATAGAATATAATAATTATGATAATTATCATTTTTATCCTTAAAATGACGCACTAATTTTGTCATTTACATTAAAAGCCAACTTATGAAAACCTCACTTATACAAAAATACAATGTTCCTGGGCCACGTTACACTAGCTATCCTACGGTTCCTTATTGGGATGAGTCAGGATTTACTAATGAAACTTGGTTAAAAACCCTAAAAAAATCATTCCAGGAAAGTAATGATGAAGAAGGCATTAGTTTATATATTCATCTGCCTTTTTGCGAAAGCTTATGCACCTTCTGTGGTTGCAATAAACGAATTACCAAAAATCACAATGTCGAAAATCCTTATATAGAAGCAGTTTTAAAAGAATGGACACTTTACCGTGATATTTTGGGCAAAAAACCTAAAATTAAAGAAATCCATTTGGGCGGAGGAACACCAACATTTTTCTCCATAGAAAGCCTTGAAAAATTAATAAACGGAATATTTTCGCTTGCCGAAAAAGCTGAAGATTATGAATTCAGTTTTGAGGGGCATCCCAATAATACAACTCTTGCACATTTGCAAAAACTATATGATTTGGGTTTTAGAAGAGTCAGTTTTGGAGTTCAGGATTATTCCGAAAAAGTACAAAAAGCTATTCATAGAATACAGCCTTTTCACAATGTCGCCAAAGTAACTTTTTGGGCAAAAGAAATTGGTTATACTTCAATAGGCCATGACATTATCTTTGGATTGCCTTTTCAGGAAGTTCAAGATGTCGTGGATACTATCGAAAAAACAAACTCCTTACAGCCCGACCGCTTGGCATTTTATAGTTATGCCCATGTACCATGGATAAAAGGAAATGGTCAACGTGGATTTCATGATGAAGACATCCCTAAAGACGATGCTAAAAGAAAATTATACGAAGTTGGAAAAGAATTACTTTTTGAAAATGAGTATTATGAAATCGGGATGGATCATTTTGCTTTAAAATCAGACAGTTTATTTCATTCATTTGAAGACAAAAAATTACACCGAAACTTCATGGGTTATAGCTCCTCCAAAACCCAATTGATGATTGGTTTAGGTGTTTCATCCATAAGTGACAGCTGGTATAGCTTTGCTCAAAATGTCAAAACTCTGGAAGAATATTACAAAGTATTAGAATCAGACGAATTACCGATTTATAGAGGTCATTTATTATCTACTGAAGACTTAATTATCAGAAAACACATTTTGAATCTAATGTGTCAATTTGAAACTAGTTGGGAAGACTCTGCAAATTACGTTTCTGAAATTCCAGAAATTGTAATTCAACTGAAAGAAATGGAAAACGACGGTCTATTGATTATAGACGACAACAAAATCATTGTTACGGAAGAAGGGAAAGCGTATGTTCGTAACATTTGCATGGCATTCGATTTAAGATTAAAAAGGAAAGCACCTGAAACAGCATTGTTTTCAATGACAATTTAAAAAAGAAACTAAAGACAGGTTAAACCTTTAAAACAACAACATCTTAATTTATTAATTCAACTATTTTTTAAAGCTCTTATGGGCGTGCCCCTCCGTAAAAACTACAGGTCGTGCTGTACGTTCCCGCTTTTTTTTGATCCCTTAAAAAAAGGGATCAAAAAAAGAGCTACACTGCCATCACTCACGCAAAAAAAATAGCAAACTTTCAAACATTCAATATTAATTAGAAATCAAAAAAAAGCCAATTAATGACCATCGGCTTTTTCTTGTACAAACAAACTCATATTCGAGGGAGAAACATAGGGTATCCCGAGTCCCAATCCCCTTAGAATAAACAATATCCCTATTACGACTCCAACATAAGGAATTACTTTTTGAATTCTATTCCGAATAGGAACGGTGATAAACGAATTAATATATACCACTAAGCTCATCAAAGGCACAGTTCCTAAACCAAAAAGCAACATATACAACACTCCAAAACCGGCACTTTGCATTGCAATTGCACCAAATAAAGCTACATATACCATACTGCAGGGCAAAAATCCATTGAGCAAACCGATAATAAAAAACGATTTGAAACTTTTATTTTTGAAATGGCTGCCTATATTTTGCTTGATTTTGGATATCCAGCCATATACTGGTTTTGAAAAATTATATTGGGTCAAAACCTTTTCAGGTATTAGAATTACTAAAATCATGGCAACACCAATAAAGATGGATAATTGCTGCTGAATTCCAGCCAAAAACAAGCCTTTACCCAACAATCCAAAAAGCAAACCTATACTTCCATAAGCTGTCAACCTTCCCAAATGATAAGTAATGATTTGAATTACTTTTTTTACCGGATTATTTCGCTCTACAGGCAACATCATAGCAATAGGACCGCACATTCCTATACAGTGAAAACTACTGATTAAACCAAATAAAAAAGCCGTGTAAAGCATTGTGATTTTAGATTGCAGATTATAGAGTTCCGATTTTAGAGAGAATGATTTAAAACTAATTTTTCTACCCCTACTTTCTTTATTCTATCTTCTCTATTTTATA
>DATEOV010000044.1:0-8668 GCA_035273645.1 Flavobacterium sp.
ATCTAATGCTCCAACGGTTCTCAATCCTAAATCACGTTGTACCAAAACCCCTGGTCCTGGAAAATAATAATCGGGACTTAATGTTGCAAAAACAACAAAATCAATATCTTCTGCGGCAACACCAGAACGCTCCATTGCAATCCTCGCAGCTTTTACGCCCATTGATGTCGTGGTATCTTCTCCACGAATGATATGTCTTCTTTCCTGAATTCCTGTTCTTTCTTGAATCCATTCGTCATTCGTATCAATGATTTTAGACAAATCATCATTAGTCACTACATTATCTGGGACATAATATCCCAATCCCGTTATTTTTGAATGGTACATATTTTTATTGTTTTATTAAAATCAAGGTTGCAAATTTAAATATCTTTTAAAAACAAGAACACAATATAGTGTTTTTTTAGACATCTGTAGTTTTGTCTTATTATTTTTAAATCTTGCAGCGATTTTAGATCTTACTATTAGATAATTTTCAAGGTAACTTCCTGATTGAATTCTAGAGCAGTTTCATGTTCAAAGAAAATAGCTTTTCTATCAAAAGCAGCTTTTATCAAATAACGGCTTCCTTTAAAAAAAGATTGTTTTACTACTGCTTGCATAGAACCGTTTGGATCAACTTTCAACTGATGTGGATACAATAAAACAATTTCATCTTCTCCGTCTATTGGCATTAATTGAGATAACTTCAGTTCATTTACTTCACCAAAAAGAGAGGCTACATATTTATTCAAAGGATAATTATAAACATCTGCAGATGGGCCTTTTTCCATAATTCTTCCCTGCTGCAAAACTATCGTTTCGTCAGAGAAAGAAAGAGCATCTACACTGTCGTGGGTTGCTATAAAACAAGTGATTCCTTTTTTCTTTAGATAGGCGAACAAGTTTCTGCGTAATGCATTTTTTCTAAAATTATCTATATGGCTAAAAGGTTCATCCAATAACAATACTTCCGGTTCCAAAGCCAAAACTCTGGCCAAAGCCACACGTTGCTGCTGTCCTCCACTCAATAATTTGGCTTTCACATTGGCAAATTCGGTCATTTCAACCATTTCCAGTAATTCTTGAATGCGCAGTTTTTTTAAGGGTAAAAAACCATTCGAAAGAAACTTACCTACATTTTCGGCTACCGTCTCATATGGCATCAAATCAAAATCCTGAGCCAAATATTTCATAAATGGCATTCCAGGAATCAAATTATATTTAGGTCCTCGAATCTCCGTTTCATTATAAAAAATGTGCCCTTCATTTAGGTCATACATACCGTAAATAAGTTTTAAAAGGGTACTTTTTCCACAACCACTTTCTCCCAGAATAGCAATATTCTGCCCTTTGGCAACTGTGAAATCCACATTCTGAATAATGATTTTTTCGGTATATCCGAATGAAATATTTTGAACTTGAAGCATTCTATAACATTAAAATTTGAGAGAACAAATATAGTTTCTTTAGCAAAAAGAATATGTTCATAATTCATTTATATCCAAAAAAAAACTGCTTCATAATAAAGCAGTTTTTTTTCAACATTCTAAGATGTCACTATTGTTTCTTTTTGGCTTCTTCAACCATTTTTTCGTTGGCAGTAATTGCAAATTCTACACGACGGTTTTGACTTTGACCTTCTTTAGTATCATTTGAAGCAATTGGATCTGCAATACCATAACCTGATGTTTTGAAACGGCTAGCTACTAATCCTTTTGAGATTAAGTATACTTTTACAGATTCGGCTCTTTTTTGAGAAAGTGTTAAATTGTATTCTGGTTTTCCAGTATTGTCAGTATATCCAAAAATTTCAATATTAGTATCTGCATAAGAATTAAATACAGGCACTAATTTATCCAAATTGGCTTTAGCCTGAGGAGTCAAAGATGATTTATTCACATCAAAACGAACAGCGTTTTCATTCAAAACCAAGTGAATTCCCTCTCCTACACGTTCAACATCGGCACCTGGCAAAGCTTGATCAATCTCTCTTGCTTGTTTGTCCATGCTGTTCCCGATCAAAGCTCCAGTTCCACCACCAACAACTGCTCCAATAGCAGCTCCTAATGCAGCGTTACCACCTTTTCCAATATTATTTCCTAACACAGCTCCAAGAACTCCTCCTGCAACTGCACCAATTCCTGCTCCTTTTTGTGTGTTATTAGCATTCTTTACAGAATCACAACCTGTAAAAAGAAAACTCAATACTAATAAACTACTTAATCCTAAAATCGTTATTTTTTTCATCTTATTTTTTATATTATAAATTAGTTAACTTTTTGAAATTGGTAAACAACATCCGTAGGTTTGTTACCTACATTTATTTTGTCGATCAATTCAAATGAAGTTTCTGTTTGATTTCTAACTCCTAGAACAAAACCGGTTTTTACTTTTTTAGACTTCAATCCTTCGTCCAGAATTTTAAGAACAAACTGTCCTTCTTTATTCACATACCAAGTGATGTCAGATGTAAAAGCGGTACAATTAGGACTGTTCAAAGTCATATTCCCTTTGTTATTGTTCGAAATAAACTTCCATGTACTACCTACAAAACATTTTGAATCTGCAAGATTAAAAGAGTTTACTTTAATATAATCAGAACCTGGATAACTAACATTTGTAATCTGCCAATTTCCTTTCATACCTACCTGAGAAGTCTTATCTAATTTTGTCGTAGGAGCATTAGAAACTGGCTCTGGAGTAGCAGGCGCAGTAGCCGCAGATTTACATGCAAAAACCAAAATGGCCATAGTGCATATTAAAAGAATTTTCCTCATTTTATTTCAATTTTTAAATTTATGTAAGTACAAAGGTACACATCAAATTTATTAAAATTTATTTTTTTATTTATATAATTTACTTACGCTTAATTGATTTTGAAGCAAAACATTGGGCCTTTTTTGGTTAGCATTGGTCCCGCACACTAGGCTGAAAGGCGAACTGGCGAAGCAATCCGTTGCAATCTTGTAAGTCTCGTCTTTTTGGACGAGACTCACAAGGATTTTCGCTACTATTGGGGCTAAAGGGGGAAATTTTGTTTTTTTACCATCATTCAAAAAAGGAAAAAATTAAAAGTCGAACGATGCAATATCAAATTGAAAGTTTATTTTGTCTAATAAAAGTTCTGACCACAACTAGGAGAGGGAAGCTCCTTTGACGGCATATTTTCTCTTCGAATGCCCTATTTTACTGGCCGGAGTGTTAAAACAGATGGAATAAACAAAAATTACGCTTTATGGGTTTGCAATTTTAAATCTCTATATTTGAATAAGATACAAACGAAACAAACTTTCGCCAATCTACCCAATTTTTGGGGTATAGTCAGCCCTTTGTAGCGAATATAAATGAGTTATAGACTATGTAAAAAGCAGTTAGTATGACTGATAATAACAATTTAAAAGATTAATCCAAACAAATATTTAACATTATGAAAAAGTTACAATTCAAAGTAAGTATCAATGCACCTCTAACCAAGATATATGATTTTATGCTTGGCATTAAAAGTAAATCAACTTATGAACAATGGACTTCTTTGTTTAACCCTACATCTACCTATGAAGGAAGTTGGTACAAGGGAAGTAAAATTCTATTTCTTGGAGTAGATGAAAAAGGAGAAAAGGGAGGTATGGTTTCTAAGATAGCTGAAAACATCCCCAACCAATTTGTTTCTATTCAACATTATGGCCTTTTAAAAGGGGATAAGGAAATAACAGAAGGACCAGATGTAGAAAAATGGGCAAACGGATTTGAAAACTATACCTTCGAAGAAAACAATGGAGCTACAACCGTTACTGTTGACTTAGACACAACAGAAGATTTTTTAGATTATATGAACGAGACCTACCCAAAAGCGCTCTACAAGCTGAAAGAACTTTGTGAAAAATAGCAATTTCAAGAACACCTTAAAAAGACAAAGAAATAAACACCCCAGCTCCGAAAAGTATTGAGAATGCGAAACCTTTATATTTGATCGATAGTAAAAGATAAATAAAAAATGAAAAAACACGTAAAATTATTTGCTCTGTTCTTAATGTCAGTTTTTCTTACTTCCTGTGGACAAAACCAAACAAATTCAACTGAAGATAGTATCAAGTCCGAAACCAAAGACACAGTCACTTCTCAGGGGCCTAACAGTATGGTTCGGAATATAACGAAAGCTAAAAACGGAGACATTTTGATTGCATCCTTCAGAGGCGTGCTTCGATATGATGGGAAAGCGTTTACCAATATAACAAGTACAATAAGTTCGCCTAGCTTCTGGGATGTTCTGGAAGATCGAAAAGGAAATCTTTGGTTCGCTTCCAAAGACTCAGGTGTTTATTATTACAATAAGAAGTCCTTTCAGCATTTTACAACCAGGGAAGGACTTGCTAATAATCGGGTTGCGGCTATTTATGAAGATAAAGCCGGTAATATTTGGTTCGCCACTGGAGGTGGAGCAAGCCGTTACGATGGGAAATCTTTTCGAAATTTTACAACTAAAGAAGGACTTTCCAATAATGATCTTACTACTATCATGGAAGATAAAACTGGGAAATTATGGTTTGGCACAAGGGGAGAGGCTTGTTTTTATGATGGAAAAACATTTACCGTTTTCAAAAACAAGGACGGTAAAGCCTTTAGCAATGTTTGGTCGATAATCGAAGATAGAAAAGGCAATATTTGGTTTGGTGGGTCGACAATCGAAAATAAAAAAGGCGATACGTTGTTTGTTTCAGTTGGCCTTTGGCGCTATGACGGCAGTACCTTTACTAAGGTATCGCAAAAGGGTGCTTCTGTTATAATCGAAGATAAAAAAGGAAACATCTGGACTACAGGTGCAATAAAACCCAATGGGGATTGGGCACTTTCCCGTTATGATCAAGAGTCCTTGTATAATAAAAAACCTACTGTAACCGAAATAATGTCAATAAAAGGAACGGGCGGGATGCTTTGTGGAATTTTGGAAGCTAACGATGGAAGTATTTGGTTTGGATCTTTGAAAGGAGTGTATCGTTATGATGGAAAGACCATCACGGACTTTAAAAGTAAAGGAGGGCAGAAATAATACAACAAAACATTATGGCAACAACAGACAACTCAACTCATTTTTCCCCTGAACTGCACATTCCCAATGGCACTTTCAATATTGATTTTTACATAAAATTCGGAGCAACGGAACATTTTCGTTTTCTGAACGATGACGGAAGCATTCATGTTGTAGAATTGGAAATTAACGGTGCGATTTTTCACCTGCACGAAACGATGCGTGATGCCCTTGAACCAATAAGTGCAAAGGGAGTAACCGCAGTTATCGGTTTGTTTGTTCCTAATGTAGATGAAGTAATGCAAAAAGCGATTCAGGCGGGAGCAATAGAAATCAATCCTTCCGAAGACCATGATTACGGATACAGACAAGGAATGTTCAAGGATCCTTTTGGACATTATTGGCAAATACAGAAAAAAATCTAAAGGAATATAAATCGTTGTTATTTAAAAACTTGAAATGAAAATCATAACTTGGAATTGCAATATGGCTTTCCGAAAAAAAGCAGAATATATTTTGGCTCATAATCCAGATATATTGATTGTTCCTGAATGTGAAAACCCAGAAAAATCAAAGTTTTTAGCAGGAACGAAACTGCCCACAGATATTCTTTGGCATGGAACAAATCAAAACAAAGGTCTTGGAGTTTTTTCTTATAGCGATTATAAATTTAAGCTACTTGATTGTCATAATCCAAATTTCAAAACCATTTTACCAATATCCGTAACAGGCGGAAAAGTTGATTTTACGTTATTTGCAATTTGGGCTAATAACCCACATGATAAAGATGGACAATATGTAACTCAAATTTGGAAAGCCATAAATTATTACGAGACTTTGTTATCTAAAAATAACACTATTCTAATCGGTGATTTTAATAGTAATACAATTTGGGACAAACCAAGAAGAGAAGGAAATCATTCAACCGTTGTCGAAAAATTAGAATCAAAAAGTATTTTTAGTACGTATCATAAGTTTCACAAACAAGTGCAAGGAAAAGAAATCCATCCAACTTTATTCATGTATCGTCATGAGAACAAGCCATATCATATTGATTACTGTTTTGCTTCGTCTGACTTTATAGAAAAACTGACTGGTGTGGAAGTCGGACTATACAACGATTGGACTAATCATAGCGATCATAAACCTTTATCCGTTACCTTCGACATCTGAAAAAATAGCCGGTTACTCGATTTGTGCAGATGCTTATTTACAAAATGCCAAATCTCTCTCTTTAGCCCCGATTGAAGCGAAAATCCTTATGTGCCGGGGTTCGGCACATAAGATTGAAACGGAAAGCGGGAACAATGTTGCCTAAAATGCCAAATCTTTCTGCTCCAAAATAAATTAATCGAACTCCGCTTCATACAATTCACTTACGACAATTTGTCACTCCCATAACAATTGGTATCTTATTTGAAAGTTAGTTTTACCAATTATAAAACCATTAATACATTTAAAATATGACAACAGGTAAAATTAATGTTTCGGTTGAAAACATCTTTCCCTTAATCAAGAAGTTCCTTTACAGTGACCACGAAATTTTCTTGCGTGAATTGATTTCAAACGGAACCGATGCGACTTTAAAATTAAAGCACCTTACTAGTATTGGTGAAGCGAAGGTTGAATATGGTTCTCCGATTATTGAAATTAAAATTGACAAAGAAGGAAAAAAACTTCACATCATTGACCAAGGATTGGGAATGACTGCTGATGAAGTAGAAAAATACATCAACCAAGTAGCTTTCTCTGGAGCTGAAGAATTCTTGGACAAATACAAAGATTCAGCCAAAGATTCAGGAATTATTGGTCATTTTGGACTTGGTTTTTACTCTGCTTTTATGGTTGCAGAAAAAGTAGAAATCATCACAAAATCATACAAAGACGAACCAGCGGCTCACTGGACATGTGACGGAAGTCCAGAGTTCACATTAGAACCAGCTGACAAAACGGCTAGAGGAACTGAAATCATTTTGCATATCGCAGAAGATTCTCTTGAATTCTTGGAAGAATTTAAAATCTCTGGCTTGTTGAGTAAATACAATAAGTTCATGCCTATTCCAATTAAATTTGGAACAAAAACAGAAACACTTCCAAAACCGGAAGATGCTCCAGAAGATTATAAAGCAGAAACTATTGAAGTTGATAACATCATCAATAATCCAAATCCAGCTTGGACAAAACAGCCAACAGATTTATCGGATGCTGATTACAAAGATTTCTACCGTGAAATGTACCCGATGCAATTTGAGGAGCCATTATTCCACATTCATTTGAATGTAGATTATCCTTTTAACTTAACTGGTATTTTATATTTCCCAAAATTGGGTTCTGATTTGCAAATTCAGAAAGACAAAATTCAATTGTACCAAAACCAAGTGTACGTAACGGATAATGTAGAAGGAATTGTACCTGAATTCTTGATGATGCTTCGTGGTGTCGTTGATTCTCCAGATATCCCTTTGAATGTTTCCCGTTCAGGATTACAGGCTGATGGTGCAGTTAAGAAAATATCCAACTATATCACTCGTAAAGTTGCCGATAAATTGAAATCTTTATTCAATGAAAACAGAGAAGATTTTGAGCAAAAATGGAATGATATCAAAATCGTTCTAGAATACGGAATGCTTTCTGAGGATAAATTCTACGAAAAAGCAGGTGCATTTGTACTGTACCCAACAGTAGACGATAAATACTTCACCTTAGAAGAATTAAAAGAAAATCTAAAAGAAAAACAAACCGACAAAGACGGAAAACTGGTTGTTTTATATGCAGGAAACAAAGAAGCGCAACACTCTTATATCGAAATTGCAAAAGACAAAGGATATGAAGTATTGCTTTTGGACTCACCAATTATCTCACATTTGATTCAAAAGATTGAAGGTGATAATAGCGGGCTACATTTTGTTCGTGTAGATTCTGACCATATTGACAACTTGATCAAGAAAGAAGAGGCCGCTATTTCTAAATTATCTGAAGAAGAAAAAGAGAGTCTAAAAGCTTCATTAGAAACTTATATTCCAAAAGCATACACAGTACAATTGGAAGCTTTAGACAGCAATGCAGCTCCATTTATCATTACGCAACCTGAATTTATGCGTAGAATGAAGGAAATGAGTCAATCTGGCGGCGGCGGAATGTTCGGAATGAGTAATATGCCAGAAATGTATAATTTGGTTGTAAATACCAATTCAGATTTGGCTACAAGCATTTTGAATAACAAAGACAAATCAGCACAGGAAAGTTTGGTAAAACAAGCTTTGGATTTGGCCAAATTATCTCAAAACCTATTGAAAGGCGAAGAACTTACGGCTTTCGTAAAGAGAAGTTTTGATTTGATCAAATAATTTTATTTTCCTTTTCAAATGGAAAATTCCAAACCTGCAAGTTCAAATTTGCAGGTTTTTTTATGCCCTAAAAACATTGCTTTTTTTGCCTAATTTTTTCAAAAAACAAAGCTAATTTCTTTAAAATAAGCACTTATGCTTCCTTTTTGTTGTTTTTTTGCTTAATTTTAAGAATTGAAAGAAATAAACGATTTTTTTATTTGGCTTCTTAGAATCTAGCGCTCTTAGTTTCTTTCTTTAAAATATCCCTCCGTTTTGGGAAATGAGTTCATTTCTTTATTTAAAATTAAGCTCCACAAACCAATTTAAAACT
>DATEOV010000045.1:0-4061 GCA_035273645.1 Flavobacterium sp.
GTGGTGGTTTCCCACCCTTTCATATTCCCAATGTTCCTTTGGATTTTAATACATTACAGATTGTTTTTCCTTATGCTTTGATTATGGCTGGAGTAGGATTGACAGAAGGATTGTTGACTTTGAATCTAGTAGATGAATTAACGGATTCGAAAGGGAATAGCAACAGAGAATGTGTTGCCCAAGGAAGTGCCAATATTTTGAACGGGTTTTTCTTCGGAATGGGAGGTTGTCCGATGATTGCACAAACACTGGTTAATGTGTCTGCGGGTTCTAGGGCACGATTATCTGGGATAATTGCAGCTATAACTATTTTGCTAATCATCTTGTTTGGGGCACCCATAATCGAAAAACTGCCCATTGCCGCTTTGGTTGGGGTAATGATGATGGTTGCGATCGGAACTTTTGAATGGGCTAGTTTCCGAATCTTTAATAAAATGCCTAAACATGATATTTTTGTATTGGTGACCGTAGCTTTAATAACGGTCTTTTTACACAATTTGGCTTTGGCGGTATTGATTGGAGTAATAATTTCCGCTTTGGTTTTTGCTTGGGAAAGTGCCAAAAGAATTCGTGCAAGAAAATATATTGACGAAAATGGAGTCAAGCATTATGAGATATACGGCCCGCTTTTCTTTGGATCGACGACTACGTTTGCAGAGAAATTTGATGTAGCCAATGATCCTGATGAGGTTGTTATTGATTTTAAGGAAAGTAAAATTATGGACATGAGTGCCATTGATGCTCTGAATAAGATTACCGAGCGATATGCCAATGTGAATAAAACGATTCGGTTACGTCATTTAAGTGAAAATTGCAGGCAATTATTGCAAAATGCGGATGATGTTATTGATGTAAATATTTTGGAAGATCCAACGTATAAAGTGGCTGTGGAATAATAGATTTAAAAAAAGGGGATTCCATTATAGATGGAATCCCTTTTTTATTTTTCAATAGGTAAATCAGTAGCGTGTCCCCATTCAGTCCAAGAGCCATCATAAACGGCTTTTGGATTGTCCGAAATCAATTCGGTTGCCAATAAAACAATGCAGGCAGTAATTCCGGAGCCACAGGTAAACAATAAAGGCTGATCGTTTAGTTTTAGGATTTCCTTTAATTCTTCTTTCGATTTGAATTTACCGTCTTGCTGCAGTTCTGTGAAAGGAACGTTGATGGAACCGGGAATATGACCGCTTCTCAATCCGGCTCTTGGTTCTTCGTGTGTAGCGTGGAATCTATCAGCCAATCTTGCATCCATAAGAACAGCTTTTTTGGTTGTGATGTTCTCTAGAATCTGCTCTTTGTTTTTGATTAATTCGGGCTGAAATTTCGCTTCAAAATTCCCTTTTGGATAAGTTGTATGTTGTTGCTTTTCTGTTGGAAAACCTTCTTTAATCCATTCCGGAAGTCCGCCATCCAAAACAAAAACATTCGAATGTCCCATTGCTTTGAACATCCACCACGCTCTTGGACTGGAATAGATTCCTAAAGTATCATAAACAACAATTGTACTGTTTGTGTTGATGCCTAATTTTTGAGATTCATGAGTGAATTGATCTTCCGAGGGAAATGTATTCGGCAACGGATTGCTGGTGTCGCTAAAATTATTTTTTATATCAAATAAACGAGCGCCTTTTATTTGTAAATCGGGATTTTGATTTTCCAGATTAGATTGGTTTTGTTCTAATCGTGCCTCAAGTACAATTAGATTTGAATCGTTTAAATGTTCTTGAAGCCAGGCCGCTGAAACTATTGGATTTGTCATTTTTAGTGCTTAATTTTTGCTATTAGTTGTTGTAAATAATTTTGGCCTTCTTCCCAATATTCAAGATTAGAATCAGAATTGATATGTCCTTTTTGGCCAATGTTTATAAAATCACTACCCCAATATTCGGCTAATTCTTTTGCTCTTTCGAGTGACATATAAGTGTCATTTTCGGTTCCTATAACCAGTGAAGGAAATGGAACAACTTGTGTTGGAATAGGAGAAAAGTGTCTTAGGAAATCGGGAGTGTGTGCGGGAGAATCCACATCGGCGGGAGCGACAAGCATAGCGCCTACAATGTTTGGGTTATTGTTTTGGGAAATCCAATGCATAACTAAGGAAACAGCCAGACTATGAGCCACCAAAATGGTTGGTTCATCTATTTGTTGAATGGTTTTTGAAAGTCTTTCAAGCCATTCCTCGAGTTGAGGTTCGTCCCAATTGTCTTGTATGACTTTGGTTGAATTAGTAAATTTTTGCAGCCAAAAGCTTTGCCAGTGTTTTTCGCCAGAATCTCCGAGTCCTGGAATAATTAATAAGTGCGGGGTCATTTTTTAAGTTCTTTTTTTAGGGAAACAATTCTTTTAATTTCCTTGACAACCAACGGAAAAGCAGGTTCCGTCATATTATGTCCAAAACCTTGTAATTCATACAAAGTCGTTTGTTTGTGACCAGTAAGTTTCATCATTCGTTGCATATATGCGTTTTCTTCATAACGCCCCAACATTTCTAATTCTCTGTCGCCTGTAATAAGTAATAAAGGCGGAGCATCGGCACGAACGTGATACAAGGGTGCAAACTCATCGACTATCGGTTGTGTGTCTGGAATACCTCTTTCTTTTCGGATTTGAAAATGGGTAATGGTTTGTGAACTTAACGGAATCAACCCTGCAATGGAATTAGCGTCTATTCCATCTGCTTTTAACCATTTTTTGTCCAATCCGACCATTAATGATAAGTACGCGCCAGCAGAATGTCCTGAAACTATAATCAGGGAATTATCACCACCATAAGTGACAATGTTTTTGAATGTCCAAGCTACGGCTGCTGCTGCATCTTCAATGCATTTTTGAGACTTTACTTTTGGCGATAGTCTATAATTTATCGAAACAACGCAAAATCCTTTGTCTATAAGCCCTTCTGGAAGTTCTTTGTTTCCACCGGTTAATCCTCCTCCGTGAAACCAAATTACAGTGGCAAACCCTTCGGTGTTTTTTGGGTAATAGATATCGAGAACACAACGTTCTTTGATGTAAGAATCGGTATTGGTTGTAGTTTCGTTATAATAAGGAATATTGGTAACTGTGGTATATTCTGTTTTTTGAGCAGAAATTAATGTTATTGAAAGTAGCAACAGCAACGAAAGAAATATTTTTTTCATTTTCATTTTTTATTTTGAAACCATAAAAATACAGAATTTTTATACGTTGTCTGCATTGAAATTTATGAAAATGTAAAGTTGTAGAATAGCCCTGATAGAAGCGTTATCTCCCGATTTAGAAAAACAAGGCTTTTTTGCCGTAGTTTTTGTTAATCGGGAATATAGCGGATAGCAGGACTGAACTTGATGAGATGCAAAAAATGTCTGCTCAAAAAAAAAATCCATCAACCGAGGCTGATGGATTTCTATATTTAAATAAACTGCTAAAAATTAAGCGTCCAAATCTACTTTAGTTCTGCTTGCAATTTCTTTGTAAGTTCCGTTTACTAATTTCTCACGGATCGCTTCAAAAGCAGTAAGTGTTTTAGCAATATCATCAAATGTGTGAGAAGCAGTTGGGATAACACGCAATAAAATCATTCCTTTTGGGATAACTGGATAAATCACGATCGACAAGAAAATACCGTAGTTTTCTCTTAAGTCATTTACCATTACCATTGCTTCTGGTACACTTCCTTCAAGGTAAACTGGTGTAACACAAGTATTGGTATCACCAATATTAAATCCTTTGCTTCTCAAACCGCTTTGCAACTTATTTACGTTTTCCCATAATTTGTCTTTCAATCCTGGGTTATCGCGCAACAATTGTAAACGTTTCAATGAACCAATAGTTTGAATCATTGGCAATGCTTTTGCAAACATTTGAGAACGTAAGTTGTATTTTAGATAATCGATAATGTCTTTATCTGCAGCTACGAAAGCACCGATGTTTGCCATTGATTTTGCAAAAGTTGAGAAGTAAACATCGATTCCGTCTTGACAATCTTGCTCTTCACCAGCTCCTGCACCTGTTTTACCAAGAGTACCAAAACCGTGTGCATCATCTACAAGTAAACGGAAATTGTATTTCTTTTTCAT
>DATEOV010000046.1:0-8572 GCA_035273645.1 Flavobacterium sp.
CCCCGTTTTGGATATTGAAAAACTACCAAAAGAACAGTCTGTTGAACGATTGAAAATCGGTTTAAGGCGTTGGCTAAAAGCAGTAGAATTGCATTACGGAGTAAGGCCCATAATTTATACGGGTGAGAAATATTATGACGATTTCCTGAAAGCTGAGTTTAGCGATTATCTTTTTTGGATAGCCAATTATAACTTTTATCGTGAAGAAATTCAAGACGATTGGCTCTTTTGGCAATTTACTGAGAAAGCTAGTGTGCCTGGGATCGATACTAATGTTGACGTGAATATTTATAATGGCGATTTACAGCAGTTGGAATTTATTACTGTTGAGTAGTGTTCAGATTTCAGATTAAGAATATTAAACAGCTTGATTATTTATTCAAAATAAAAAAAGTAACCATTCCAAAAAAAGCCAAAGCAACTAGTAAAGCCAATACCGATTTTGGGTTTGCGAAATTTATAGTACTCCCCATACCCTCATTTTTCTTAGGAGGAAAAATACGTTGGTCTTCTTTATTATAATAAAAAATTCCCCAAATCCAATTTTTAGGATCTTTAGTCCACTTTTCTAATGTCTCTTGGTTTGGGTTTTCTTGATTTTTCATTATATTAAAACTCCAATTTTTTCTTTCTTAATTCGAAATTTTGGCCAAGATATACACGACGAACCATTTCGTCTTCAACCAATTCTTCAGGTACTCCCGCTTTTAGGATTCCTCCTTCAAACATAAGATAGGTTTTATCAGTAATAGCCAGTGTTTCCTGTACGTTGTGGTCTGTTATTAAGATTCCGATGTTTTTGTTTTTTAATTGAGCTACAATTCTTTGAATATCTTCTACGGCAACAGGATCGACACCAGCAAAGGGTTCGTCAAGTAATATGAACTTTGGGTCTGTAGCCAAACAACGGGCAATTTCAGTACGGCGACGTTCCCCTCCCGAAAGTAAATCTCCACGGTTAGTACGAATGTGTTCCAAACTAAATTCGGCTATTAAACTTTCCATTTTGGCTTCCTGTTGTTCTTTGGAAAGTTTGGTCAATTGCAATACGCTCAAAATATTGTCTTCGATACTTAATTTTCTAAAAACAGAAGCTTCTTGTGCCAAGTACCCAATACCTTGTTGAGCTCTTTTGTACATTGGATAATCTGTAATATTCAAATCGTCAAGATAAATATTTCCTGAATTTGGTTTTACCAATCCTACAATCATATAAAACGAAGTCGTTTTTCCAGCACCATTTGGTCCCAAAAGCCCAACGATTTCACCTTGGTTTACTTCTACCGAAATACCTTTTACAACACTACGACCTTTGTAGGTTTTTATCAAATTCTCTGCTCTTAGCTTCATGTTTGTTTAATTAGATAATGTGTCAATTAGATAGTTAGATAATTGACGTTATGGAAAAATTATCCTTTCTCTTTAAGAGAGGTAAAGTAAGTTAAAATTAAATAATCAATTAAAGGAATTAACATATCCTATTGAAACTATCTAATTGACTAATTATTAAATTTCTAATTACCAGCCTCTTCCTCTAATGCTTCCCAGAACTCGTATGCTCTACGTAAATGAGGGACAACGATTGTACCTCCTACAAGGGTTGCAATTCCCATAGCTTCCATCATTTCTTCTTTGGTTACGCCTTCTTTATAGCTGGTTTCCAAGTGGTATTTTACGCAATCATCACAACGTAAAACTGTTGAGGCCACTAGTCCTAAAAGTTCTTTGGTTTTTACATCTAG
Source organism: Flavobacterium sp. (assembly GCA_035273645.1). Classification (GTDB taxonomy): domain Bacteria; phylum Bacteroidota; class Bacteroidia; order Flavobacteriales; family Flavobacteriaceae; genus Flavobacterium. The sequence continues at coordinate 1,743 of DATEOV010000046.1, forward strand.
AGCTCCAGCAGCATATGCATTGGTGTCTAGATTGAAAATACGCTTTACTATTTTATTATTGTCTGCCAATAATTTTTCGTTCATTTTAGAACGGTATTCATTGAATTCTTCTACGATATCAGACATTTTCTTTCTTTTTATTTAATGTTACAATTTTTGAGATCAAGATACTTACTTCATAAATAATCAGCATTGGGATGGCAACGATTGTTTGACTCACCACATCGGGTGGGGTAACAATTGCGGCAACAATCAAGATTATTACAACGGCATATTTCCAATATTTTCTTAAAAATTCTGGGGTTACCAGACCTAATTTTGTTAGGAAATAAATAATTATTGGAAGCTCAAAGAACAATCCACTGGCCAAAATACTGGTTTTTACCATTCCGATATAGGAGTCCAGCGTAAATTGGTTTTTGACCATTTCACTTACTGAAAAAGTGGCCACAAAATTTACCGACATTGGAATAACAACAAAATAACCAAAAATTACTCCTAAAAAGAAAAGCATTGAAGAAGTAAATATAAATACTCTAGCATTTTTCTTTTCCTTTTCATACAAAGCGGGACTGATAAATTTCCAAACTTCCCATAAAATATAAGGAAAACTCAAAATGAAACCGGCCAACATACACATCCAAACAAAAATATTAACCTGTCCTTCCATTTCAGTGTTTTGAATGATAAAAGGCATTTCGGTTATACAAATGCTTTCTGCAAAACCCAATTGATGAGATAGTTCACAAAAATATCGATAAGTAAAAAATGTAGGTCTTGTCGGGCCAAATATTATGGTGTCAAACAAGTAATCACTAATAAAATAAGTTACACATGCCATGATAATTACAGCAGTTGTACTTCTAACTAAAAGCCATCTTAACTCTTCAAGATGGTCTAAAAAGGACATTTCGCCTAGGTTTTTCTGTGCCATTATACGATTCCTTCTTTTAAAATATCATGTAAATGTAATACGCCTTTGTATTCTCCATTGTCAACAACGATTAATTGTGTGATAGAGAAATCTTCCATTATGTTAAAAGCATCCACAACCATATCTGTTGATTGTACTGTTTTTGGGTTTTTCGTCATAATGTCTTTAGCGGTCAATTCTGCAAAAGTATCTCTGTCGTTTAACATTCTTCGAATATCTCCATCGGTAATTATTCCAATTACCTTGTTGTTTTCTACTACAGCTGTTACACCCAAGCGTTTTTCTGAAATTTCGAAAATTGCTTTTTTAATTGAAGTCTCAGGACCTACTTCTGGTTTTAGTGTGTGTTCAAGCATATCTTTCACGCGAAGCAATAATTTTTTGCCTAAAGCACCGCCTGGATGATAGACAGCAAAATCTTCGGCTTTAAAATCTCTCATCTCCATTAGACATACCACAATGGCATCTCCCATTACTAATTGTGCAGTAGTACTGTTTGTAGGTGCAAGATTCAATGGACAAGATTCAGAATCAACGGTTGTATTCAAAACATAATGAGAACCTTTGGCCAAAAAGGAAGTCATATTTCCAGTCATCCCTATTAATTTATTCCCAAAACGAGTCAAAAGTGGAACCAATGATTTGATTTCTGGGCTATTACCGCTTTTTGATATGCAAATGATAACATCGTCTTTTTGAATCATCCCCAAATCTCCATGAATCGCTTCGGAAGCATGCAAAAATAATGAAGGTGTTCCTGTTGAATTGAATGAGGCCACTATTTTTTGAGCAATAATGGCACTTTTGCCAATTCCTGTTACGACTAACCTTCCTTTGGAATTGTAGATACACTGTACCGCTTCGGCAAAAGTATCATCGATGAAATCAATTAATTTTGCAATAGATTGGCTTTCAGATTCAATAGTTTTCTTGGCATTGGCCAGTATATTTTCCTTTGTAATCAAAACTGATAATTTTAAATTTGTAAGTCTAAAAGAAAGTTGTATCTTTATGTTCCGCAAATTTATATAAAATACCACATATTAAAGAATGAATTCAAACGAAATTGACATACACAAAGAATTAAAGAAATATTTTGGCTTTAGCCAATTCAAAGGCTTGCAAGAAAAAGTAATAACAAGTTTGCTTAATAAACAAAATACATTTGTTATTATGCCAACAGGAGGAGGGAAATCACTTTGTTATCAGTTGCCTGCTTTAGTTCAAGATGGGACTGCAATCGTTGTCTCTCCTTTGATAGCATTAATGAAAAATCAAGTAGATGCTATCAGAAGTCTTTCTTCAGAAAATGGAATAGCCCATGTTCTAAATTCCTCTCTTACCAAAACAGAAATTGCTCAAGTAAAATCCGATATTTCAGCGGGTATAACAAAATTGTTATATGTAGCTCCTGAATCCTTGACCAAAGAGGAATATGTAACTTTTCTTCAAACAGTGCCTCTTTCATTTGTAGCAATTGATGAAGCACACTGTATTTCAGAATGGGGTCACGATTTTAGACCAGAATATCGAAATCTAAAAAATATCATTAAGCAATTGGGCGAAGTTCCGATTATTGGACTTACTGCCACGGCTACTCCAAAAGTGCAAGAGGATATTTTAAAGAATTTGGAAATGGCCAATGCGACTACATTTAAAGCGTCATTTAATAGAGCTAATTTATTTTACGAAGTTCGTACAAAAACAAAAAACATTGAATCGGATATTATTCGGTTTATAAAACAACATAAAGGGAAATCCGGTATTATTTACTGTTTAAGTCGTAAAAAAGTCGAATCAATAGCCGAAGTTTTACAAGTAAACGGAATAAGTGCCGTTCCTTATCACGCAGGATTGGATGCTAAAACACGTGCCAAACATCAGGATATGTTTTTGATGGAAGACGTAGAAGTTGTAGTGGCAACTATCGCATTCGGAATGGGAATCGATAAGCCCGATGTGCGTTTTGTGATCCATCACGATATCCCAAAATCATTAGAAAGCTATTATCAAGAAACAGGAAGAGCCGGGCGAGATGGTGGAGAAGGGCATTGCCTAGCGTATTACTCTTATAAAGATGTTGAGAAATTAGAAAAATTTCTATCTGGAAAACCAGTTGCCGAACAAGAAATAGGATTTGCTTTATTGCATGAAGTTGTGGCTTACGCCGAAACATCTATGTCGAGACGTAAATTCTTATTGCATTATTTTGGAGAGGAATTTGACAGCGAAACTGGAGAAGGAGCTGATATGGATGATAATGTTCGCAACCCTAAAAACAAAGTGGAAGCCAAAGAAGAAGTGCTTAAGCTATTGGAAGTTGTCAAGAAAACCAAGCATATATACAAATCAAAAGAGATTGTTTTTACATTAATTGGTCGTGTGAATGCGGTTATCAATGCGCATAAAACAGATTCTCAGTCCTTTTTTGGATCAGGTTCAAATCATGACGAGAAATTTTGGATGGCATTATTGCGACAAGTACTTGTTGCAGGTTTATTGTCTAAAGACATAGAAACATACGGAATTATAGAAATCACGAAGGAAGGATTGGCCTTTATGAAAAATCCTGAATCTTTCATGATGTCCGAAGATCATGAATACAATGAGTCTGAAGATGAAGCTATAGTAACAGCCGCAAAATCATCTGGTACAGCCGATGAATTATTGATGCAGATGTTGCGTGAGTTACGTAAAAAAGTGGCCAAAAAATTAGGTGTCCCTCCATTTGTGGTTTTTCAAGACCCTTCTTTGGAAGATATGGCTTTGAAATATCCAATCTCTCAAGCTGAGTTGGTTAATATTCACGGTGTTGGAGAAGGAAAAGCAAAAAAATATGGTAAAGAGTTTATTGAATTGATCAACCGTTATGTTGAAGAGAACGATATTATTCGTCCGGATGATTTGGTTGTAAAATCTACTGGAGTTAACTCAATCAATAAATTATACATTATTCAAAATATCGATAGAAAGTTGGCTTTGACTGATATCGCTTCCGCAAAAGGGTTGAAAATGGATGATTTAATTAAAGAAATGGAACAAATTGTTTATTCTGGAACCAAATTGAATATCAAATATTGGATAGACGAAATGTTGGATGATGATCAACAAGAAGAGATTCATGAATATTTTATGGAATCCGAATCCGATAGTATAGAAAAAGCACTAAAAGAATTTGATGGAGACTATGATTTGGATGAGTTGCGTTTAATGCGAATAAAATTCATTAGCGAAGTGGCTAATTAGTCTTAAAGTTATAAAGTCAAAAGTCTTAAAGTCCCAAGTTTACGCTAAAACTTTCGACTTTAAGACTTTTGACTTTCGGCATATATTTCCCCACGGTGCGGTTTCAATGCATCGCGTACTTGAATCATATTTTCGTCGGTTACTACCATATAGGCTACCGCATACATTTCATCCAAGATTTGGAACCCAGTAATGTTTAGTGGTAATTTTTCAATTGCGATGTATTCTTTCAGATGAATTTCGTGGTGTTCTGCTGTTTTTGCAGAAGCAAGACCACGAAAATCCCATATTAGTTTTATTTTTCTGGACATTATTTTATAGGTGCAAAGTTTCAAAGAAACAAAGGTACAAAGTCTATTTTGAAAATGGATTTTATATTAAAGAACTAATTTCATTTCAAAATGTTATTTTTGCATGTTCTTTTCATAAAAAGAAAAGCTAATAGAATAAATAAGACACAATGCCAAGAGAACTTTTACTTCAAGTAACACCAGAAATAGCTTCAAACGAAATGTTGTTGCGCGAATATTTGTCCAAACAGATAAAAGTTTCGGTAAATGAGATTCAGCATGTTGTTATTTTGAAACGATCCATCGATGCGCGTCAAAAAGCGATCAAAATCAATTTAAAAGTTTTGATTTATTTGAAAGGGGAACCATTTCAGGAGCATAAAATAGAACTTCCCGATTACAAAAATGTTTCGACTGCCCAAGAAGTTATTGTTGTAGGAGCAGGGCCGGCTGGACTTTTTGCCGCTTTGCAATTAATTGAGTTGGGTTTGAAACCAATAGTAATCGAACGTGGAAAAGATGTTCGTGGCCGTCGTCGTGATTTGAAAGCTATTAATAGAGATCATATTGTTGACGAAGATTCCAATTATTGTTTTGGCGAAGGAGGAGCAGGAACCTATTCTGACGGGAAATTATATACTCGTTCCAAAAAGCGCGGAGATGTCACTCGAATATTAGAGTTGCTAGTCGCTTTTGGAGCTACAGGAGATATATTGGTAGATGCTCATCCACATATTGGGACGAATAAATTGCCTCAAATTATACAGGATATTAGAGAGAAAATCATCGAATGTGGCGGGCAAGTTTTGTTCGAAACCCGTTTGATCGATATTTTGATAAAAAATAATGAAGTGCAGGGAATTGTAACCCAAAGTGGAGATACGATTTTAGCAAATAAATTGATTCTGGCAACAGGACACTCTGCTCGTGATATATTTGAATTGTTGGATAAAAAGAAAGTACTTATAGAAGCCAAACCTTTTGCGTTGGGTGTAAGAGCCGAGCATCCACAATCGTTGATTGACAGTATTCAGTACAGTTGTGATTATCGTGGAGAACATTTGCCACCAGCACCTTATTCGATTGTAAAACAGGTTAATGGTCGCGGAATGTATTCGTTTTGTATGTGTCCAGGAGGTGTAATTGCACCTTGTGCTACCAGCCCAGGAGAAGTTGTAACCAATGGTTGGTCGCCGTCCAAACGAGATCAGGCAACAGCTAATTCCGGAATCGTAATTGAATTGAAATTAGAGGATTTTAAACCTTACGCGAAATTTGGAGCTTTGGCCGGAATGGAATTTCAGAAAAGCATTGAACAAAAAGCATGGCATTTGGCTGGACAAACCCAAAAAGTCCCAGCACAACGAATGGTTGATTTTACACAAAATAAAGTTTCTTCCAGTATACCAAAAACATCATATGTTCCAGGAACTACTTCGGTAGAAATGGGACAAGTTTTCCCAGGTTTTCTATCACAAATATTAAGGGAAGGATTTACCGAATTTGGAAAATCCATGAGAGGCTACTTGACAAACGAAGCCATTTTGCATGCGCCAGAATCCAGAACTTCCTCACCTGTTCGTATTCCTAGAGATTCAATTTCGTATGAACATTTACAAATAAAAGGATTGTATCCTTGCGGGGAAGGGGCAGGTTATGCAGGAGGAATTATTTCTGCCGCCATTGATGGAGAAAAATGTGCTTTGAAAATTGCTGAGGTATTGAAAGAATAAATTTGTTGTACGCGCGTGAGGGATTACTTCACTATACATTTATTTTTATAGGAGTTCAGTGAATTTCATTTGAAGCTAGCTACCGAAGTAGCGCGGATAGCCCGACAGCATTATAAAAAGGGGCGACTAAGCGATGCTAAAAGTCAGCCCCTTTTTATAATGGTGGCACGCCCACACGAGCTTTTGCGAACTGACGAAGTAAATGAAGATTATTGTTTTAAGGAATCAATATGATTTTTCCAGTACTTTTTCGGCTTTCCAGATAATCATGGGCCAATTTTCCTTCAGATAGTTTGAAGATTGTGGGTGCTGCAATAGTTATATCGCCATTGGCAATCCATTCAAATAATTGATGGGCTCTTTTGATGCGTTCTTCTTTTGAAATCAAATAGCTCCACAAGTCGCCACCTGTCAATGTTTTGGAAGTGTCCATCAACATTCTAGGATTTACAAATTCAGGATCACCACCCGCCATTCCGAAGAACACAACTTGTCCACACATTTTGGTCACTTCAAAGCTATCATTCAAAGTACTGCCGATACTGTCGTAAACGGCATCCACGCCATTTGGACAAAAATCGAATGTTTGTTTTTTCCAATCTTCAGAATAAAGAAAAACTGCATCGG
>DATEOV010000047.1:0-2891 GCA_035273645.1 Flavobacterium sp.
AAATTTCTAATGTCCCATTATATAATAAGCCATAATAGTATCTGTCAGCAGTCCATTGTGACAGTGGTATTACTTCTATCCAATCGTTTGAATTGTCTCTTTGTATGTAAATCCGAAAAACGCTGTCAGCGGGTAAATGGCTATAAATGTTTTTAATTGAGGATAAACAACCCATGGGGCACGACCAAACCAAATCTGTAAAAATAATCTCCTTTGGAGGTAAGGAATATTCACCAACAATAACTCTAACTGTATCTTTAGCGGTTATGCCTTCCTTATCAGTAATTGTAAGTTCAAATTCATACGTTCCTTTACCCATTTTGTTGACCTTTGTTGCTATTGAATTTGGATTTTCAATTATACAGGTAGAAGGCCCGGATGTTTTTTTCCAGACGAAATCGTCAATGTCGTCTGCAATTCCTGAATATATATAGGTTCCTTTTAAATTACTATAATCTGTGGGTAATATTACTTGATTGTCAGCACTCGCAAATACACTTAGCTTTGATTTTGCCGGAATTACTATATTATTGTTAGGAGGGGGTGTTGTTGTAGTGGTAGGCTCTTCAGATGATGTACAACCAATGGTTGTCATCAGCGCTGTACAAAAAAACAATAACCCATAAAATTTTGCCTTTTTCATGATTTTAAGATTTAGATGTGAGAACTCAATTCAATTTTTCAATGAAGTGTAGGCTGATAATGTTGGGTTTGCAATATTGTATTTATTGTAGCATCTACCTAGGGGCGGTAAATAAAAAGAAATGATAATTTTCGAGAGTTGAAATTGATTTATTGCGCTGAAAATCAGTACGATAAAAATAAGACGTAAATTTAAAGAAATATAAATTTGACATTTTAAAAATTATGTTAAAAATTTACCATCAAAATAATTAAAAAAAATACCCCAATGGCTGTGATATAGATTAATATTTTCTGGTTTAGGATAGTTTATTTTTTAATTCTACTAACAAATGGGAGGCTATCAACATGTCTTTAAAAAAAAAGCAACCCAAAAAATAGAGTTGCTTTGTTGCTTAAAATAGTAGAAAATCTATTTACTCGGTTTTATTAAAAACACATTTTTGTATTTCTTTTGAATGTCAACAAGGTTTCGTTCAGCTTCCATTCTGGTTCTGAAATTACCAACCCATACTTTGTAATTTGGGGTATTGAAAATAATAGTCCCATCTGTGTTTTTGAATTCTTGACGAAAGTCGCTTAAAGTTTTTTTAGCACCTTCGCTAGCTCCATTGAAAATTTGGATTTTGTAACGATCGGAATAGGATAGGTTACTGTTAGATTTTCTTTTTTCATTCAATAATTGCTCGAATTTAGGATCTTGATTTACACCTAAATTGGAGTTCTGAGCTGTTAATTTGTTTGTTGTTGCTAAAAAGAATGTGAAAAGCAACAATGCTTTAAAAGGGCTTAAAAATCTCATAATCTGATTATTTATTATACAAAAATAGTTTTTTAACAGGAAATCGTAATAGTTTTGTTATTTAGATTTAATATAAATTATAATTAAGATTATTTTAAGGTTTTGAGAATAGTTCTTAAGTCGTATTTTTGTGCAAGTTTTTAAATAAGGTTCGTTTTGTTTTCTATTTTTTTTAGATAACAAGCGAACAATTTTTTAGTAGATAATCAATATATTAATATGAAAAAGGTGGGTAACCATAATTCGAATTCAAGGAAATTATTTTTAAGCTTAGCATTGATGTTGAGTATTTCCGTAGCTTCATTTGCGCAAGATGCAGCTCCTGTTGCTGCTGATGCAACTGCAGCAGCTCCAGCGGCGAGTTCTGGAGGTGATGCGGCAAAAGGTAAAGAGCTTTTTAATGCCAATTGTGCAGCTTGTCACAAGTTAGATGGGAAATCTACGGGTCCGGCTCTTAGAGATATTATTTCTAAACATGAGATTTCTTGGATTTATAAGTGGGTTCACAATAGTTCGGATTTAATTAAGTCTGGTGATGCTGCTGCTGTTAAGGTTTTTGAGGAAAACAACAAAATTCCAATGACTGCATTTCCTCAGTTGTCTGAAGGGGATATTGATAATATTATTGCTTATACTTCTGAGCCAAAAGCTGCTGCTCCTGTCGCTGCCGCTGGTGCTTCTGCTGCCGTTCCGGGTACAGTTCAAGAAGAAGGGATTTCTAATAATGTGATATTGGGTGCATTGTCATTAGTGATGGCAATACTTATTGTAATGTTGGTTTTGGTTAACAAGGTGTTAAGAAAGGTAGCTGCTGCAAATGGAATTGAAGTAGTAGCAAAAGAGCCTACGTTACCTATCTGGAAAGCTTTTGTTAAGAATCAATTTTTAGTGTTGGTTTCTGCTATCTTTCTATTGCTTTCAGGTGCGTATTTAGTGTACGGATTCTTTATGCAGGTTGGGGTTGATCAAGATTACGAGCCAATTCAGCCGATACATTATTCGCATAAAATACATGCTGGTGATAATGAAATCAACTGTAAATATTGTCACTCTGCTGCACGTGTAAGTAAAAATGCAGGTATACCTTCATTAAATGTTTGTATGAATTGTCATAAGAGTATTAGTGAGGTTGCTGAAACTACTGCGACTCCTGAATACAGCAAAGCATTCTATGATGAGCAAATCCAAAAATTGTACAAAGCTGTGGGTTGGGATGCTACAACTCAGTCATATACTGGTAAAACTGAGCCAGTAAAATGGGTTCGTATTCATAATTTACCTGACTTTGTTTATTTCAATCACTCACAACACGTTACTGTAGCTGGTATTGAGTGTCAAACATGTCACGGTCCGGTTCAGGAATTCGAAATCATGAAACAATTCTCTCCTCTAACGATGGGATGGTGTGTGAATTGCCATAGAAAAACTGATGTTAAAATGGAAGGTA
>DATEOV010000048.1:0-5226 GCA_035273645.1 Flavobacterium sp.
GAAGAAGATCCGTCAAAAACATAATCAGTAGAAATATGAATTAATTTAGCATTGTTCTGATTAACATATTTCGCTATAATTTCAACAGCCAAATGATTTATTTTATAAGCTAAATCTTGTTCTGCTTCTGCCTTATCAACAGCTGTATAAGCGCCACAATTCAAAATTATTGAAGGTTTAATTTGATTTAATTGATTTTGAAGTAAATCTAAATCATCAAGTGTAATTTGAGTTCTATCAGCAAAAACCCATTCGTAATTTGAATAATTTGATGCTAGTACTGAAAGTTCTGAACCTAATTGGCCATTTGCTCCTGTAATTAATATCTTCTCCATTAAAACAAACTATTACAAGCATCAATAAAAGGAAGTATTTGGTCTTTTTCAGAAACAATTGCGTCTTCTAAATCTATTCCCCAATCAATATTCAAAGATGGATCATTATACTTAATCCCGCCTTCAGAAGCTTTGTTATAAAATTGATCACATTTATACATTACTGATGCCGTTTCGCTAATAACTGAAAATCCATGGGCAAATCCTTGTGGAACCAATAATTGTTTTTTATTCTCAGCAGATAATAAAACACTAAATGCTTTCCCGTAAGTAGCGGAGTCTTTTCTTAAATCTACAGCAACGTCAATTATTTCACCTTCCAAAACGCGAACTAATTTAGTCTGTGCAAAAGGAGGATTCTGATAATGTAAACCTCTTAAAGTTCCTTTCTTAGAAAAAGATTGATTATCTTGAACGAATTCAATATCAATACCTAAATCTTCAAATTTTGTTTTACTATAGGACTCAAAAAAGTAGCCTCTTTCGTCTCCAAAAATAGTTGGTTCTACAACTACTAAATTTTTTATAAATGTTTCTTCTAAATTCATATTGTATTTTTATATTTTGAAAAAATAAAAAGTAAAAATCCTTAAGTTTTTAAACCTTTAATCTTTGTCATCTCGAGTGCAATCAAGAGGCCACATCCAACTCTCAAATCGAACATCATCTTCAGAAGTTCGGTCAAGTGGTAAAATTGAAAACGAAATTAATTTAGACCCCACTTCTAGCGATTCAATAGCATTGGCGTAGCCTTCAGGAATATGAAACACATTACTTTCAGTGGCACAAAGCAACACACTTTCCACTTTTAGGTCTTTAGATGGCAATTCCCAATTATCAATTTTTACATAATGAACTTTTACAGTACCTTGTATGCAACAAAAATATTTATTATCTATCTTATGACCTTGCCAAGCTCTCAAAGGATTTTCGGCTGAATTACTGATAATATAAAACCGCTCAATGGTGTCAAATTTCATATCATTCACAAAAGAAATCTGCCCTCTTTGATCTGTATGGATCCCTCCCTTTATTAATTGGGGAATCTTATTATTTTCTGACATAAACTTGCTTCTATTAAACTTTTTCCCAAAAACTCAAAGCTAATCTCGATCACTCACAACGTTAACCGAAAAACTACAACTCAAAACCGATAACTACAAATAACCCTTGCCAAACTCAACCACCATTTTACCAGCAACAGACTTTATCTCCTGCTCATTCTCTTTGGGATAGATCAACAACACTTTACCGTCATCAACCACTATAAAATCTTCCAAGCCTTTTATCACCGCAGCTTTCCCTTTAGGCAAATGGATAATACAATTGTTGGTGTCTTCTAGATACAAATGATCCACACTCAAAGCATTATTATCATCATCCTTCCCTGACACTTCATGTAAAGAAACCCAAGTACCTAAATCAGACCAACCGATGTCAGCAGGAATAGTATAGACATTATCCGCTTTTTCCAAAATGGCATAATCAATAGAAATATTTGGGCTTTTAGGATAATTCTCGTTTATAAAATCAGTTTCTGCTCTAGTGTTATAAACTGTATTCCCTTTGGCAAACAATACATCAATTTCAGAGGCATATTTCCGAAAAGCATTTTGGATACTTTGGGCACTCCAAATAAAAATGCCTGCATTCCATAAATAATCACCACTGGAAAGATATTCTTTTGCTTTTTCTAAAACAGGTTTTTCTAAAAATTTTCCGACTTGATGAACACCATCAAGTCCTTCATTTTTAAAATTAATGTACCCATAACCCGTATCAGGTCGTGTTGGATTAATACCAAGGGTAACCAACGCATCATTGGTCGCAGTATAATCTAAAGCTTGTGAAATTTTATTCAAAAATTCAGTTTCCTTTAAAATCAAATGATCCGAGGGTGCTACAACTATATTGGCATCAGGATTCTGCTTTAGAATCTTATAGGATGCATAAGCAATACAAGGAGCAGTATTATTCCGACTAGGCTCCAATAAAACATTATTTACTGCTATTCCAGGAAATTGTTCCTGTATCAATTCCAAATATTGCTGATTACTCAATATGTAAATATTTTCCTTTGGGCAAATTTTTTCAAACCGCTCGTAAGTAAGCTGCAACAACGATTTCCCAATTCCCAATATGTCAATAAACTGTTTTGGGAAGTGGTTGCGACTTTTGGGCCAAAATCGACTTCCAACTCCCCCTGCCATTATTAGGATATAGTTGTTATTATTTATTCCTGTCATTATTACTTTATTCTCTTTTACTTTCAAATGATTTAAAAGTCAGCATCAAGCCTTGCTCTGTAGAAATAGGCAGCACTTTTCCGATAATCTTTACTATTTTTTGATTACTTACCACATAATTCTCTGTTAACTTTTGTAAACGTTCCGAATTTAAGGGCAGATACAAATAATCCCCTAATTTTGCCAAGGAGCAAATCGTATTTTTTGATAAGTTTAATATTTTTGTTTTTTTATTTAAACTCATTGCTAACAAATGTATCAATTCATTAGTTGAGAATGGCTTGTCATCAGCAACTTGGTAGACATCCGAAGGGATCCACTCATTTTCTAATAATTCCTTGATAACGAAACAAAGATTTTCGATACTCAAAAAAGATCGTTGATTCTCGAATGCACCCAATGGCCAAGGCAATCCTTTAGCAACCAATTGGTACAACAAATTGAGATTCCCTTTGTTACCGGGTCCATGAATCATACAAGGCCGTAAAATATATACTCGCTTTCCACTAGGTAAACCCTTACTTAGAATATATTCTTCTGCTTTATTCTTAGCAATTCCATAATGGGTTTTGGGATTAGGTATTTGATCTTCACTCAGTACTCCTATAACTTCATCAGCAACTGCTTTTACGGTACTCATAAAAACAAAAACTTTAGCATCAGACATCAAAAAAGCATCGAAAAGTTGTTTTGTCAACTCAAAATTAGCCTCATAATATTCCTGAGCATTGGATACTTTCTTTAAATCATGGGCTTTACCTGCAAGATGAATAATTACATCCGTTTTAATATCAAATTTCTGATTTGGATGATAGCGAACACTCATAGATTCTACATCGTGAGTCATCTCCAAATAATTATAAAGATTTTGTCCCACAAAACCAGATACGCCTGTGATTGTCACTTTCATATTTCAAATATTTTTTTGAGTTATACACTTAAGCAACTTGATTCTATTTTTGTTTAAACTGATTTTAAGATAGTTAAAAGTAATATAAAGAATTAGCGGGGGCTATTAATATGTTTACTTATTTTAAAGAAACAACCATTGTAATTAGCTGAATTACAGGCTCAAAATTAACAGCAACTAAATGACTAGCTCAATGCTTATTTATCCATCTAAAATAAAGACTTATAAAATTCATTTTGAGAAGAATAAATAGCATCCGCTGAAAAATATTTTACAACTCGATTTCTTGCATTCACTTTCAACTCTTGCAGATAGGCAGGGTTTTCATATAATTCAATCATTGCTTCTGAAAATTTATTAATATCCTTTAAAGGAACTAACACACCTGAATGTTTATTTTTGATTGAATCGGACAAACCAACAATATCAAAACCAATAGAAGGAACTCCTAACGCAGCCGCTTCAACCACAATAGTACCAAATCCTTCGCTACTGCTTGGTAAGCAAAGTACGTCGCTAATAGCAAGGTACTTTTCATGATTTTTGACTATATCCAGACTCACTATCTGATTTAGTATTTTTTTATTTTCAGCCAATAGCAAATCCAGATAGCCATCTGATTCATCAGGGCCAATAAAAAGTAATTTTACATTAGATAGAAAAGCAACTTTTGCAAAACTCTCTATTAATTCCTTTATGCCTTTCACAATAGACTTTCTTGCTAAAAAAACATACACAAAATCATTTTCATTTATTCCTAACTCACCTCTTAAAACATTTCTATTCTTTACAATATTTAAGTCAAAAACATCTAAATTCACACCCGACAAAGACCCTTTTCCTAAGTATTTGATAGGCTCTCCTTTAATAAGAAAACCGTTTTCTGCTAAAAAGTTAGATTGAGATGGACTATCTGTAAGGCAAGCTGTATTCAATTTAAACACTAATTTATCCATAAGTCTATAGAATCTTCTTGAATAACCTGTTTTTGTTGCCCAAACCTGCCCCGTAAAAGTGTGAATTCTTATAGGAACACATGTTAGTAAACCAGCTAAAGAAGATAGCAGACCAGCCTTAGGCATTATTGAATGAATAATGTTAGGCCTTATTTTGAGGCATAAAAAAATTAGGTTAAACAAAGCCTTTAAATCATAAAAAACAGATGTTTTTCTAAGAATTTTACTATCTATAAATGTAGTGTATGGATAATCTTTTTTAAATTTTGTAACACCATCACCTACCACATATACCTCATAATCTTTTTCAGACCTATCAATAAAGTTTTTTAAATGCCATGGCACTACCTCTGCCTGAGTAACAACTCTTAATAATTTAATCTTTCGATTAAGCTTCCTTCTCATAAAATAACATTAAAAAATTTAATTAATCCAACAACGAAACTAAATTTTAAATTTCACCAACCAAACCCTTCTGAAATACTTAAGCATCAAAAAAATAAAAATAAAACAATATTCAACCGTATTTATTATAGAACTTCTCAAAGCATATTTGAGATTTGACAACTCTCCTTTTTGCATACTCCATAAATTACTTGACAACCCTTTCTCCCCAAAATATGCCTTACCACCGCTAGTAATAACAAGGCTCTCATTTAGCAAATAACATTGTTTTGTTTGGGCTATCTTAATAAAATAATAAGCATCTTCTGCATATTTTTTCTTCTCATCAAAATAGCCAATATCATTTAGGATTTCTTTTTTAAAAATAACAGTCG
>DATEOV010000049.1:0-2019 GCA_035273645.1 Flavobacterium sp.
ACATTTAAAAGAATTAAAGGCCGGAAATACCATTGATCAACCTGTATATTCTTTTGTACAACACAACAGAACAGATGATATCGTTGTTACACATCCCAGAAAAGTAATGATAGTGGAAGGCATATTAATCCTAACAAATCCCGAATTAAGAAATCTTTTTGACATCAAAATATTTGTTCATGCCGATTCAGACGAGCGTTTAATTCGTCGTATGAAAAGAGACATAGCCGAGCGCGGAAGAGATATGCATGAAGTTCTAAACCGTTATCAAAGTACATTAAAACCAATGCACGAACAATTTATCGAGCCTTCAAAAGCCTTTGCCGATATTATAATTCCTAACGACAAATTCAATACTGTGGCCATCGATGTAGTTCGTGCGGTAATTAATCAGCGTATTTTATAATTTTGTTGTAATTTTATCCTGTTTAATTCACAACAATTCTTTATTGCATTTGTATAATGTAAATTAAGAAATTATATAACAAAAGTCGTTCCCCATTAAATTCGGATTTAAAAATATTCCCAATGAAAAACCCCTTTAAAGACAAATCTTGGTTTAAATTTTTAAGTAACAAGTACGTTTGGGTCTCGTTATCGTTTTTAACTTGGATGATTTTTCTGGATAACTATTCTTATTTTGAACATCGTTTTTTAAATAAGCAAATTGACGAATTGGAAGATAATGCCACTTATTATCAAGGTGAAATAAAAAAAGATGAAGAAAACATCAAACAACTAAAAAATCCGTTGCAAATCGAAAAATATGCTCGGGAAAAATACTATATGAAAAAAGATAGTGAAGATATTTACATCATCGAGTTTGATGGTGATACTGTCAAAAAAAAATAATCCTATCGCATTTCAAATCTAATTACAATTAAAAAATGGCCAAGAATTTATTCGACGATTTCAGCCCTGTTTCTGCAAAACTCTGGAAACAAAAAATTCAATTTGAACTCAAAGGAGCCGATTATAACGAAACGGTGATCTGGAATTCTCCCGAGGATATCAAAGTAAAACCATTTTACGACAAGGAAGATATTGCCAAAAAATATAGCGTTGCCTCGAAAGCTTCTCAATTCAAAATTTGCCAAAATATCTATGTCTTTGATTTAGAAAAATCAATTGAAAAAGCGTTGGATTCCATCAATCGTGGTGCCGAAAGTTTGCGTTTTACTATTCCAGACGAAACCGTAAATATTGCAAAACTATTAGAAAAACTTCCTTTAGAAAAAATTGCCATTTACTTTCATTTCAATTTTATTTCAATCGATTTCGTTAAAAAGATTAACGCTATTGCTAAAGAAAAAAAAGCGACTATCTATTACCTTTTAGATCCAATCGGACAATTGGCCAAAGACGGAAATTGGTACAATACCCAAGAAAAAAACAACTTTGACACCTTGAATATACTTTCGAAAGAAGCCTCATCTCTTTCTATTATAAGTATCAACAGTGGATTGTATCAAAATGCGGGTGCTACTATGGTACAGCAAATTGCCTACAGTCTGGCACACGCTAATGAATATTTCAACCGAATTCAAGACATAAATCAACCAATCGTTTTTCAGATTTCGGTAGGAGCCAATTATTTTTTCGAAATCGCAAAACTTCGCGCTTTTCGAATTCTTTTCAAAAGCATAGCCAAAGAATACAATCATAATCTGGATTGTCATTTAATTGTCACTCCAACAAAGCGCAACAAAACCATATATGACTATAATGTAAACATGCTTCGAACCACAACTGAATGTATGAGTGCTATTCTTGGCGGAGCAAATACAATTGCTAATTTGCCTTATGATGCTTTGTATCATAAAGACAATGAATTTGGCGACAGAATTGCCCGAAACCAATTGTTGATTCTAAAAGAGGAAAGTTATTTTGACAAAGTAGATAACCCAGGCGATGGAAGCTATTATATCGAAAGCCTAACTAATCAATTGGCTGAAAAAGCATTAGTATTATTCAAAGATATTGAAGCCAACGGAGGTTTTCTAAAACAACTGAATGAAG
>DATEOV010000050.1:0-2950 GCA_035273645.1 Flavobacterium sp.
ATAATTAATCCCGATTGTTGCGAACGCATCTGTGGTAAAACAGCTTTCATTACCTCAATCGGTCCAAAAAAATTGGTTTCAAAGTTATTTTTGATTTCCTCCATCGGAATTTCTTCCAAAGGTCCTGTAATACCAACCCCAGCATTATTAATCACAACATCAAGTCTTCCTGAAATCGCTATAATTTTATCAACAGCCGAATGAATGGAATCTGCATTTCTTACATCCAAAATAATTAAAGGAAAAATCGAATTAAGAACTCGTTCAGGATTCCTACTCGTTCCATACACCACAAACCCTTTATGATGCAAAAATTCCCCGATAGACTTCCCAATTCCCGAAGAACCTCCTGTAATTAATACTACTTTATTCATTTGGTATAATTGATGTTTTAGATATACAATATTTGATTACGGTTTGGGTAAAAATAAAAAAATCCTCCCGAAGGAAGACTACTTTTGTATAATTGTTGAAATAATTTTAAATTTAAAAAGAAAAAAATGGCAAGCGATCTACATCGCACCGCTCAACCACGTACCCTTGCTATGTTCCCATCCTGGGGGAGTCTGCAGGAGCTGGTCGTGTAGGACTTGCCGGTGCAAATATACAATCTTTTTATATTTTTGCAAGGGCTTTGCCTCTTAAAATTATCGTTGTATATTGGCTTTTTAAAATATCAAAACTATGAAAAACTATAACTTCCTATTTATCATTTTCTTAGGAATCATTTTAGCAAATTGTGGAAACACAAAAAACGGTGAAAATTCTATATTTACCTTCGATAATTCCAATTATAAGGCACATTATACCTCTGACAATGCTATTTTGTTGGGTATTTTAAACCCAAATTCTAAAGAAATCGATAGTATAATCTATTTTGTAAACGATAAAAAAGTTGGTTTCAAAAAAGGAAATGAAAAACTAAACTTCAACTTAAAAGATCAAAAGTTGGGCTACCAAAATCTTAAGGCGTTAGTTTATTTTGGAGGTGAAAACTCTGAAGCAACTGCAAGAATAGAATTGGTTTCTAATGTGCAACCTAAATTATTAAAATATAAAATTGTAAATACTTTTCCACACGATACCGCTTCCTTTACTGAAGGATTGGAGTTTTATAATGACACATTATGTGAAAGTACTGGACAGCATGGAACATCTTATTTTAGAAAATACGATTATAAAACAGGAAAAGTTTACAAGCAAATTGATTTAGATCAAATGTATTTTGGAGAAGGAATAACATTTATAGACGGTAAGTTATATCAATTGACTTGGCAAGAAAAAACAGGTTTTATTTACGATGCCAAAACACTGAAATTAGAAAAAAAATTCACTTACGACAAAGATATTGAGGGATGGGGAATGACAAATGATGGCACTTACATTTACCAAACTGATAAAACAGAAAAAATCTGGAAAATGGATCCAAAAACCCAAAAAATGATTGACTACATCAATGTTTATTCTGGAGATTCCAAAATCAAAGCTATCAATGAATTGGAATGGATAAATGGTAAAATCTACACTAATGTTTGGCAAAAAGACGCTATTGCAGTAGTAAATCCAAACACTGGAGCAGTTGAAGGAATTCTTGATATGTCAGGATTACGCAAATTTTTAAAAGTTACACCTGAAGATGTTTTAAATGGAATTGCATATAATCCTAAAACCAAAACCATTTTTGTAACGGGTAAAAATTGGGACAAAATGTTTGAAATAACAGTTTCTGAATAAATATAAATGACAACATTAATAGTTAATATTAAAGAACTACTTCAAGTTCGCGAAAATTCTGTTTTAAAAGTATCTGGAGCTGAAATGGCAATTTTGCCAACAATTAAAAATGCTTTTTTACTTATTAAAGACGATTTGATTGCTGATTTTGGTTCTATGGATAATTTACCAAAAGTTACCGTAGATACAACAATTGATGCTACCGAAAAAATGGTTCTCCCTTCTTGGTGTGACAGCCATACTCATATTGTTTACGCTGGAAACCGTGAGCAGGAATTTGTAGATCGTATAAACGGAATGTCATACGAGGAAATTGCTAATCGTGGCGGCGGAATCTTAAATTCGGCTAAAAAACTAAACGAAACTTCAGAAGAAGAAATTTACAGTCAATCTAAAGCAAGACTCGAAGAAGTAATGCGATTAGGAACTGGAGCCGTCGAAATTAAATCTGGCTATGGCCTCACCGTTGAAGGAGAACTCAAAATGCTTCGCGTTATCCAACAATTATCCAAAAACTACCCAATAACCGTGAAAGCAACTTTTCTTGGTGCTCACGCATTCCCTACTACCTTTAAAGATAATAAAAAAGGATATATTGATTCAATAATCACCGAAATGCTTCCAGAAATTGCAAAAAACAAATTGGCCGATTTTATTGATGCCTTTTGTGAAACAGGTTATTTTTCAGTCGAAGAGACCGAACAAATTATGGAAGCAGGAATTCAATTTGGCTTAAAGCCAAAAATCCATGTCAATCAATTCAATTCTATTGGCGGAATTCAAGCTAGCGTAAAACACAATGCCCTTTCAGTAGATCACCTTGAAATAATGAAACCTGAAGACATTGAAACCTTAAAAAACACAGAAACGATGCCAGTAGCTTTACCTTCTTGCTCTTATTTTTTAAGCATTCCATACACACCTGCACGTGACATGATTGCGGCAGGCCTTCCTTTGGCTCTTGCCACCGATTATAATCCTGGCTCTACCCCATCAGGAAATATGAATTTTGTAGTTGCAACAGCTTGCATAAAAATGAAAATGACTCCCGAAGAAGCCATAAATGCTGCAACCTTAAACGGTGCCTATGCTATGGGAATTTCCAATACCCATGGAAGTATTACCAAGGGTAAGAAAGCAAATTTAATCATCACAAAAGCAATACCTTCATATTATCAATTACCTTATGCTTTTGGCAGTAATCTAATTGATAAAG
>DATEOV010000051.1:0-2973 GCA_035273645.1 Flavobacterium sp.
AATCGGGAATACAATGGACAGCCCGACCCGAAGGGACATGCCATAATACTTTTTATAACTTTCTGAATTTATTAAAAAAAAAGCCACCAAAACTTAATTCGGTGGCAATTTAAAATAAACTAATCAAAATATTTTTATTGTAATTTATTGTTTGATGAACTTCATCACCTTTACTTGATTTTCGTCATTGTAAGCCTTAATAAAATACATTCCGTTATCTAAATCACTAACACCATATTGTTGGTCTTTAGCTTTACTTTTGTTGAAAGTTTTAACTAATTGACCTGTTACAGAATAAATTTGGACTTTGGTTGTATTGGTATTTAGCGTAAAATAACTAGAAGCTGGATTCGGATAAATATAGATGTCTTTTAACACTTCAAAATCAGTAGTGGCCAAAGTGGTCGTTTTATTTCCGTAGATTCTGAATTCCCCAGGTTGCAAATTAATGGTAGCATTTACATCAGTCACTGTGTAAGGTGAATTATCCATTAAATTGTACCAAGATCCTGTATATTGGAATCCTGTAGCCACATTTTTGGCCGTTACATCAAAATTGGCAATGATAAGAACATCTTTAAGATCTGTACTTGCCAAAGCACTATTTGTAATTTTAATATTCGGTGTTAATGTTGTACCTGATACTATAGTGGCTGTGCCAGAAAATACAGCTTCGGTAGTTTTTAAATTAATCATTCTGGCCCAATCATTGTAAATTTTATTACGGTAGCCATCATTTAGCCAGTTATTCACCCATTGAGGCTGTGGTTTGGTGGATAATTTACAATCTTCTGCTATTGTTGAGGAATTGTCATTCACTGAGCCATCTGTACAGGTAAAAATTGATTTCTCCCATCCTAAATCTCCAAAATGCCAAATCATTTTTGGGCCTGGAATTAATAATGAAACTGCTCCTATAGCTGACATTCTTGATAAAGCAACATTAAGATTTTTTACGTTATGAGATGTATTTGTAGTATTTCCGAATTGTAAATTTTTATACATCAAACGCTCTTCATCATGACTTTCGGCGTATCCTATAACTCTATTTCCTAGAAAACCGCTATGTTTTGGTCCATACATTCTTGAAATATCGTTATTTGAATTATACCCCATTGACAATTGGTTGTAATTATTGTTTAAATTTCCCCACATCATTACTCCTTTGCTTGGAGTTTCTGTAAATCTGTAATTTGCCCATTCTTTTTCTTCGGTGTCTCCACCTAAATGTTCAAAAATGGTATAGTGTGTTGGGTCTAATGACCATGAGTAGTCCGCATAGCTTTTTAATACATCTACGCGGTCTTGTTGGTAGTTACCTGTACAGGCTTCTTGTCCACCAGAAACATTTGAGGGGCAATTTTGTGTAAATCCTTTGGTTAAGTCCCAACGGAAACCGTCAATTTTGTATTCTTCTATCCATTGCTTGATTACACGTTTCACATAGTTTTGAGTTCTAGGTAATTGGTGATTAAAGTCTTCACCTACGTTATAACTGTGCATCGCTACAGTGTTAAAATATGGATTTTCTGTAGTTGGTGAACCATATCCATCTCCATCGGTATCATTCATCCACATACGGATCATTGGATTTCTTCCAAAAGCATGATTCAAGGCTACGTCAAGAATTACAGCAATTCCATTTTGGTGGCACACGTCGATCAATTCTTTTAACTTGGTAGATGTTCCGTAAAATTTATCTAATGCCATATGGAAAGTAGTGTTGTATCCCCAACTTTCATTGCCTTCGAATTCCATTACTGGCATTAGTTCGATAGCATTGATTTTTAAATTTTTAAAATAATCGATACGGTCTATTAAATCTTGGTAATTTCTGTTGGCATCAAAATCTCTTACTAACACTTCATATACAACTAATTTATCTTTTCCTGGTTTTACAAAATTAGTCGTTGCAGTGCTCCAAGCATAAGGAGTTTGCCCAGTTTGCAAAACTGTTACTTCTTTGTCTTGACCTACAGGATATAAAGGCATATTAGGGTAAGTTGAAGAAGGAATTCCTTTATCTTCAGACGATAGTACTAAAGTTGAATAAGGATCTGCTGTTTTTACAAGGGCAGGAGAGTTGGCGATAGGAGTTGTTTCTCCAACCCAATATTGATAAGTATAATTTGTTCCAGATTCTAATCCAGTCAATTCCAGCCAAAATTTTGTAGAACCGGAAGTAGCATCTTTTTTCATTGTATAAGATGTACCCGGTTGCCAGTTATTAAAACTACCCGCTACATAAACAAAATCTTTTAAAGGAGCGTCTAAAACTAAAGTTGCTTTGGTTGCATCATTTGGATTGTAATTGATTCCGTCGACCATACCAGCAGGAATGGGTTCAGAAACAGTATTTGGATTTATAACCACACTAAATTTTTTGGTTATGGTAGTTGTCCCTTGATTTACAACCAATTCATAGTTTTGATTGGCTGTAATGTTGGTGTGAGAGAATGAATAACTTGAAGTACTCGCATTAGTATTTATACTAATTCCATTTGATTTTAAATTATAACTTGCAACACCATTGGTGTTTGTTGCAGCAATCGAAAGATTTCCGCCAGACGTTAAAATGGTCGTACTGTTTTGGGTTGGTGAAGTTAAGTTAACTTGAAAACTTCCAACATTAAAAATGAAGTCTGTACAATTAGGAGCCAGCTTTAGTGTTGCAGATCCAGAAGCATCGCGAAATACCATTCCTAGTTTTGTAGCTGTTGATTGTTGAGTTGTATTTAGACCAAAATAAACACTTGGTATAATTGTTTTACTCCAAGTACCATCAACATTTTTTGTCATTAAACCAAGACTGTCATCGGCTCCCCAATTTCCAACCACTGCATATCCAAATGCGTTGGTGTCATCTCCAATACCGGAATGCATATATACTTTTGCGGGAGACGCACCCATCGAATTACATGTTGTTGATGTAAATGAAACTGTTATGGTGATTTGGTCTGTAACGTTAAATGT
>DATEOV010000052.1:0-4526 GCA_035273645.1 Flavobacterium sp.
TTTAATTATAAAAATAAAAAAAGTCAAAACTGAAATTTTTAATCTGTACGGATTTTACCATTCATTTACTTTATTGGCATCCATTTTAATAAAAATGAACAATAAAATGGTAAATCCCCACAAACCTGAACCTCCATAAGAAAAGAAAGGCAAAGGAACTCCTATGGTTGGAAAAACTCCAACAACCATAGCAATATTTACAAAAAAGTGCGTGAATAATATTCCCGCAACACAATAGCCATAAACTCTACTAAATTTGGTTTTTTGTCTTTCGGCAAGATAGATTACTCGAAGAAATAAACCAGCAAAAAGCGTGATTACCACCAAGGATCCAACAAAGCCCCATTCTTCACCTACTGTAGTAAAAATATAATCGGTATGTTGTTCAGGCACAAAACCACCTTTGGTTTGAGTACCTTCAAGAAAGCCTTTCCCAAACCAGCCGCCAGAACCAACAGCGATCTCAGATTGATTGGTATTATACCCAATACCCTTCATATCTACTTCTTTCCCTAACAATATATTAAAACGATCACGATGGTGTTGCTTGAAAACATTAGTAAAAACATAATTAACAGATAAAACAAAACCAGATATAATTGCAAAAAGCATAGCACTCAATACAACATTTCGATCTCCTATTCTCGATTTGTAATGTACAAGGACAATAATCAATAAAGCCATTAAAATAACATACTGAGGCTCTAAAACCAGCGTCAACATAAAAAGCAATATGGTTATAAAACCAGTCCAAACATACCAAGACGGTAATCCCTCCCTAAACAAAACAATAATAAAGATACTGTAGATCATTGCACTTCCTGGATCGGGTTGTGGCAAGATGAGCATAACTGGCAAAAAGACAATTGCCAATGCCTGCATTTGTCTATTAACATCTTTTAAATTGATCTGTGTGTCGCTTAGATATTTGGCCAATGCCAATGAAGTAGCTGCTTTTGCAAACTCTGAGGGTTGCAATGTAAAGCTCCCAATTGCATACCAACAACGCTGACCTGCAATTGTTTTACCAAAAGCAAATAATCCTAACAAGGACAGTAGAGAAATTACAAATATAATACTGGCATACTTTTCATAAAATTTGCCATCAATATACAATAGAATAAAAATCAAAGGAACAGATAAAGCAATAAATATAGCTTGCTTTTCATAAGTCCCCTCTGTAGAAGACAATGAAGAAGAATAAATATTTAACCAACCTAAAAACACCAATGCAATGTATATAATGATACATATCCAATCAATATTGCTTGATAAACTTTGATTTTTCATTTGATATGAATTATTGTTTTTTGGTTTTTAAAGAATCTAACTTTTGGGCTGCTTTTATCTTACTGTTCGTAATAGAATCTTGAATTCGCAGTTGTTTTTTCACTTCTTCCGAAAGACCACCAAATTTTGCGTAACGACTTTGCAAACTGATATTCAATACTCGAGTTTCCAAATCAGTTCGCGTGATTTTTTTTCTCAAATATTTTTCAATCATTAAGCTAGCAATTGGACCAGCAATAGTAGCACCAAAACCTCCATTTTCAACCAAAACAGCTATAGCTATTTTCGGATTGTCCTTGGGTGCAAAAGCAACAAAAATAGAGTGATCTTGCATTTTAGTCCTAACTCCATCAATTTTAGCATAATTTTCAGCTGTACCTGTTTTTCCGCATATATCAATCCCTTCTACTCGTAAACCATAAGCGGTACCTCTGTTGTACACATCAAACAATCCACTAATCATAGGAGGAAAATATTTTTTGTCAATAGTTGTAACGTGTTTTGTGGTAAACTTGGTATCGATTTTCTCTCCTTTTATCTTTTTAATAATATGAGGGGTATAATAATATCCTTCATTAGCTACCGCTGACATCATATTAGCTAATTGAATAGGAGTCATCAATACTTCCCCTTGACCGATGGCATTGGAAATAATCGTTTTTCCACTATAGCCCCAACCAGGGTACATTCTTTTATAAGTTTTGGAAGTAGGTATCTTTCCTTTTCTACCAGTTGGTAAATCATAACCCATAAATTGGCCTAATCCAAAACTCTTAATATGATTGCTCCATACATCCACAGCATAAGGCGCCTTTTTGTATTTCCCAATAGTTCTCAAATACACATTCGAAAAATAAGCATTACAAGATTTATAAATTCCAACATGAAGATTCAAAACACCGCCACCACAATGGCATCTTTGAAATCGGCCTGGAGCATAATAAAAACCATGACTACAGACAAAAGTGGTTTCTTCATCCATAACTCCTTCTTGCAACCCAACAAGGCCAGTCAGTATTTTAAAGGGTGATCCTGGTGGATACTCTGCCAATAACCCTCTGTCATAAAGTGGCTTTGCAATAGAATCATGATATAATTTTGTGTAATTTTTAGAGCGTTGTCTTCCTACCAAAATCCCAGGATCATAAGAGGGAGCGGTAACAAGCGCCAATATCTCACCCGTTTTAGGTTCAATAGCAACAATTCCTCCTCTTTTATTGATCATTAATTGTTCTCCGTACTTTTGAATTTCTGCATCAATAGTTAGATTTATATCTTCCCCTTGAACAGCAATAGTATCATATTTCCCTTCTTTATAGGAACCTATTTCTCGGTTGAATTTGTCTTTTTGAAAATACTTAACCCCTTTAACACCACGAAGAATTTCCTCATAACTTTGTTCAACTCCCTGCATGCCAATCAAATCCCCACTCTTGTAATAACGATTTTTTTCAATTAACTTCTCATTTACTTGGACTATGGATCCAAAAATATTGGCCCCAAAATCAACTTCGTAATCACGCAAGGCACGTTTTTGGAAATAGAATCCTTCAAACTTTCTGATTTTTTCCTGAAAAGCGGCAAACTCATTTTTATTCAATTGAGCCAAAAATACCGAAGGCAATCTTGGACTATATACTTTGGCCTTTTCAATCTTTTTTATGAAATCTTCCTTTGTAATATTCAATAACTTACAAAACTCAAGAGTATCTGTATTATGCAACTCTCTAGGAATTACCATGATATCGTAAGAGGGCTGATTTGCAACTAACAACACTCCATTTCTATCATAAATATAACCTCTCTCCGGATAATCATATTTGATTTTAATTGCATTATTTTCAGATTTTAACTTAAAAGAATCGTCAATAATTTGCAAGTAAAAAACACGTATGAGTAACAAAGATGCACCAATAATAATTAAAGCTGGCAGCAAGACTTTTCTCATCTTTTATTTGGCTTTATTAGGTAAATAAGAATAATACAAGTTAGAATAGTAAATAGTGTACTTAAAAAAGTCCTAAGGAGAACGTCAAAAAAGAAAGTAATTTGAAAAGATTCTAATAAGAATAAGGCAATATGATGTGTTGTAACTGCCAATAAAATAAACGTAAATCGTTCTGGGGTCAAAACATCATTTAGTTTGATAGTTTGATATTCATAACTAAGGCCAAATGAAAATTTAAAAAAGTAAGGCCTTAAATAAGCCAAAAGAACACATGCTGTAGCATGGACACCTCCGGAATTAGAAAATAAATCCATAATTATACCCAGAAAAAAACTAGCTATAAGCAGATTGGCTTTGTTCCCGTTTACAGGGTAAAGAATGATAAAAAGAATATAGGGAAATGCAGTTAAATAACCTCCGAAATTCATATTATTAAAAACTAGAATTTGTAAAGCTAATAAGAGCACAAAACGAAAAATGTTCACTAATAACGTGCTATTCATCTTTTTTTCTTTGGTTTTCTAAATTTTTAATTTCTTCACTATTTTCAGATTTTATAATATAAACATGACCCAAATTGGTCATATCGTTAAATAATTTCACATCAATCTTATAATAATGGGTTTTATCACCTGGAATCCATACTTTCTCAATTGTTCCAATTCCAATGTTTTCAGGAAATATAACCGATTGCCCACCTGTAACGATAGTATCACCTTTCCGAATACTTGCTAATCTTGGCACATCAATCAATTGAACAAACCCGGCATTTTTTCCATCCCAAGTCAGGGTTCCAAAATGGTCTGAATTTTTAATCTTGGCGTTAATTTTAGATTCAAGATTCAAGATACTAATTACAGTAGAATAATTTGCTGATACATCATCGATAATACCAACAATTCCCAGATTGTTAATAACTCCCATATCCGGTTTAACACCTAATTTTGAACCAGAATTCAAAGTTAAAAAATTCTCATAAACATTAAATGAATTATGAATCACTTTGGAAACAATGATATCTTTAGGAAGAACACCTTTTATGCTGTCTAAATTAGGAATCTTGACAGAATCTTGAGTCTTAAACAACAAACTTTTCAAGTTGGCATTTTCCCTAGCTAGCTCATCATTTTGTTCTCTCAAGTGTAGATATTCTTCCACAGAATTTATCCTTTCATAAACACCACCGCTCAGGAAATTGGCTGAACTGATAACTTTACTTCTATGAAAAGAATGAGATTGTATGGTAAGGGATAACGAAATACCCAAAAGCAGCAAAAACAGTATTCTA
>DATEOV010000053.1:0-16307 GCA_035273645.1 Flavobacterium sp.
TTATAAGTAATTACTTTTCAAAAGCGTATCACAATTGTTCAATTTAAATATATTTTCTTTTTTTTTGAAAATCATTTTATGTCGTTTTCCTTGAAGTTGTTTTGGGTGAGGGATTACTTCACTAGGAATTTATTTCTATAGGAGTTCAGTGAATTTCATTTGAAATAAGCTACCAAAGTAGCATGGATAGCCCGACAGCAGTAGGGAAAGGGGGCGGTTAGGCGATGCTATAAGTAGCCCCTTTGCTTAATGGAGGCACTCCTAAATGGTTTTTGAAATATGTAATTGTTTTCGAATCGAAGTAGAAAATTAACGAATCAACTTTTGAAGCATTCCATTAAAAATAAACCCGTGAAAAGGTAAAACTGAATACCAATACAGTTTCCCCAAAATACCTTCGGGTCTAAAAGTTGCTGATTGGTACAAAGTGTTGTTGATGATTTTAAATTCGAGCCAGGCTTCGCCTGGTAGTTTCATTTCGGCATAGAGAATAAGTTTGCCTTCGTCTTTGTTGGCATACAAAACCCGCCAAAAATCTAATGCATCACCAGCGTGAATATCGTGTTTGTTGGTGCGTCCTCTTCGAGAACCGACACCACCAAAAAGTTTGTCGATAAATCCACGTAACTCCCAAAGCCAATCACCATAATACCAGCCGGTTTCACCGCCAATGGACCAAATTTGGTTAATGGTAAAAGCTCGGTTTTGAATTTTCATTTTTCTTCGGTCGATAAAGCAGTCTTTCTTGGGAACTTTGAGATAATCGCTTACGTTGCCTACAAATTGACCGCTAATCATGGCATCTTTCCAACTTGAAGTAATATCGTCATTGTCAATTTTGACTAAGGCTTTGGATAATGCAAGTTCATAAGGCATAGGCGTAATATTCAAAATTGAATTGATGCTGTTGTCTCGGCAAATGACTTCGACTTTCATACTGCTCACCAGCGCCGTTGCTAATTTATAGGAGGTTGAAGTTACAAAGTACAACCAATAGGAGGATAATTTGGGTGTCATTACTGGCACGGTGTAAATGTATCTTTTGAGGTGAATTGCTTTGGCAAACCCTAAAAGCATTTCTTTGTAAGTGAGGATATCGGGGCCACCGATATCAAAACTTTGGTTATATGTTGATGGATTTAAAAGTGATTTTGTCAAAAATTCCAAAACATCACCAATAGCTATAGGTTGGCATTTGGTATTGAGCCATTTTGGGGTTACCATTACGGGTAATTTTTGAACTAAATCCCGAATGATTTCAAAGGATGCACTACCGGAACCTACTATGATTCCAGCTCTCAGTGTAGTCGTAGCAAAGGTTCCCGTGTTCAAAACCTCTTCTACAGCTTTTCGTGAGGATAGATGTTTGGAAAGTGATTGGTCGTTGACAATTCCGCTTAAATAAATGACTTGTTTGGCATTCGTAAGATTGATATATTCAACAAAATTTAAAGCAGAAGTATGTTCCAATTCATCATAATTATTAGCCGAACCCGACATGGAATGGATTAAATAATAAGCGGCATCGATGTCTTTGGGGATGTTTTCCAAAGTTTCTCTCTTTAAGAAATCAACTTCAATAACTTTTACTTTTTTTTCAAATTCTTTTGGGCAAAAAAAACGCTGTTTGTCCCGCACACAGCAAATTACGTCATGACCTTGTTCTACCAAAATGGGTAAAAGTCTTTTGCCTACGTAACCTGTTGCGCCTGTTAAAAGAATTTGCATATCATTATAATTTAAAACTTACGATTCCATAATCCATTTCAAAAACTTGCCCCGAAATGGATTTGGCATTTTCGGATATTAAGTAATTCGCCATTTCGGCAACTTCACTGGGTTTTAGATAGTTTTTCATCGGGTGGCGTTCCATCATGTTTTCTTTCATGCGGTCGTTCCTAAGAATATTAGCCGAAAGCGAAGTTTCGGTGATGGTTGGCGCAATGGCATTTACTCGAACCACAGAAGCCAGTTCGGCACCTAGGGATTTTACCAATCCTTCAATTCCTGCTTTTGCGGTAGCGATACTGGCGTGAAAAGGCATTCCCAGTTTGGCTGCAACGGTACTGAATAATAAAATGGACGGATTATTTCCTTTTTTTAGGGCAGGCAAATATTTCTGAATCACTTTTACTGCGCCAATTACGTTGATTTCAAAATCATTTCTAAAATCGTCAAGATTCAAACTCAAAATAGGTTTTAATGTAATCGAACCGGGACAATAGATGAGAACATCTACGACCTCAATTTCGGGTAAGTCATCTTCAAGAATCGAAATGGGATAATGAATTAAGTTAGGATGTGTGACATCAGGAGTTGATCTACTGATGTTATACACTTTGTTGTTTTCCAATTGTTGCAATAGGATAGCACTTCCAATTCCTTTACTTCCGCCAATGATTAATATGTTTCGCATTTTTTATCAAATGAATTATTCGTATTTCTTATACTGATTGACTACGATATTGGCTTTCAAATCAAACAATAGATTGTACAGCCCAAAAAAGGTTCTGTTCATATAGATAAAATGTTTAGAACCACGGTTACCGTTCATTTTTTTTAAGTTGGTGTCTTTTGAAAATCGTTCTCCGAGTTGTGCAATATTTCCGAAAAATTCCGAATCCGAAAAATCAAAGACTTCTCCTTGAAAAGGTTGGGTGAAAAGCGACAGTAAGTCATAAAACATTTGAGTGAAATAAAGAATCTCTTCTGGAGAATCATCCATTCTTAGAATTTCCAGTTCAAAAAGTTTTTCATTAAATAATTGTGGATTGTTGAGTATTTTTGGGTTTACCAATTCAAAATACGGAATATAAAAGTCATTAGGAATTTTCTTCATACAGCCAAAATCTAAAGCGACCAATTGATTGTTATCATTAACCAAAAAATTGCCCGGATGCGGGTCGGCATGTACTTTTCTCAAAATATGAATTTGATACATGTAAAAATCCCATAAAGCTTGTCCGAGTTGGTTTCCTAATTCCTGATTTTCGTTTTTGGAGGTAAATTCAGAAAGATGAATTCCTGTCATCCAGTCCATCGTAATAATTTTCTCGGACGAGAACTCGGGATAATATTCGGGGAAAAGTAAATGCTCTATTTTTTTGCAGGCAGCTACCACTTCTTGACTTTGTTTGAGCTCAAGAAGATAATTAGTTTCCTCAATCAATTTATCTTCAACTTCTTTGAAATATTTATCAGAGTCTTTGCCTTGAAGATTGAACATTCGGATAGCAATGGGTTTTACCAAGGCCAAATCTGAAGAAATACTATTGGCAACACCTGGATATTGAATTTTTACGGCCAATTTTTTACCGTTTTTTACAGCAATATGAACTTGACCGATACTTGCCGCATTGACCGAATTAGGATTGAATTCGTCAAAAATTTCATAAGGTGTTTTTCCTAGGTTGGTTTTAAAGGTTTTCAAAACCAATGGAGCCGAAAGTGGCGGTACTGAAAATTGTGATAACGAAAATTTCTCCACATAAGCTTGTGGAAGAAAACTTTTGTCCATACTTAGCATTTGAGCGACTTTGAGTGCGCTTCCTTTTAGACTCTTCAAACCATCGTAAATGTCTTCGGCATTATTTTCGTTGAGTTTGTCCCGAGTTAAATCAGAATTGACCATTTTCTCGCCATAATATTTCAAATAATTCACACCTACTTTGGCGCCGGTTTGTACTAGTTTTGAAGCTCTTTCGATTTTGGAAGTTGGGATGTAGTCTATCGTTTTCATTATTTATTGTTTATTTTTTCTTTGAAAATAAATTTCCCAAAATCAATTAAGCTGTCAATGGGTGTAATGTCTATTAATTCAAAAGAAACTTTGACCGATTTTTCAATATAGATATCCGTTTTTTCAAAAGAAGGGGAGGCATCTTCCATCCAAAATTTTAAGGTTAACTGGAATTGAATCCAAAACGATTCTGTTAATACTTTTTCTTGGTATTGTTGTAGTTTTTCAATCTTAATTCGGAAATCATCTGTGATTATTTCGGAGATATAGCCTTTAAATTTATTTCTAAACTCTGATAAAAGCAATAGGTTTTTTAGTTGATTTTGATGCTGTTCCAAAGTCATCACTACGTAACTTCTATTGGCAGTAATTAATTCGAAGAAAGTAAAATAAAAACTCAAGAGTTTGGTTTTCATATCGTAACTTTCATAATTATCGTCTTTCTGCAATAACTCGATTGTTTTGTCAAAAAAGATATTGAATATTTCTTTCTCTATGCTTTCCAGTGTGCCAAAAAAGGTATAGAATTCGGATTCTGTAAAACCATTTACTTTAGAAAAATGAAATACAGACTTTGGTTTTTCATTGTGTTCCAAAGTATAGTTCATATACATTGATACAATGAGGTCTTTGGATAAAATTATTTTTTTAGTTGCCATGTTTTGAGTTTTATTTGTTTATAAAGGTAATAACGTTTAACTTATCATTAATAATGCTAAACAAAACATTAACTTATATTTGTATAGTTTTAATTGATTGCCCCTAATTTATAAAGTAATGAAAAAGAATGTTTTAATAACAGGTGGGACCGGATTTATTGGGAAGTATCTAACAGCAGAGTTGTTGAAAAAGGGGTATTCGGTTTCGATACTTTCAAGAAACAGTAAGCCCAATATTGATGGAATTACTTATTATATTTGGGATGTTTCAAGTCAAAAAATGGAAGAGGCAGCTGTAGTCAATGCTGATTATATTATTCATTTGGCTGGAGAGAATATTGTCGAAAAAAAATGGACTGCCAAAAGAAAAGAAGAAATTAGGGATAGTAGGGTACAATCAGCGGAATTGATTTACTCCGTTTTGAAAAAACATAATAAACAAATTGGGGCCTTTGTTTCGGCTTCGGGGATTGGCTTTTACGGAGCTGTTAATGGTGAAGGTATTTGTACCGAAAACACAATGCCTGCCAATGACTTTATCGGTAAGGTTTGCCAAGAATGGGAAAAAGCAGCCGATTTGATGGCTGGTTTGGGCATTCGTATCGTAAAAATTCGCACGGGAATGGTTTTGGGGAGAAATGAAGGAATAATAAAGAAACTTACCCCTATTTTTAAAAGAGGATTAGGAAGTGCTTTGGGATCAGGGAAACAATATATGCCTTGGATTCATATACACGATTTGTGTATGATGTATATCGAAGCAATTGAAAACGAAAAAATAACTGGGGTGTATAATGCTACCATCAATGATAGCACTAACAATTTATCTTTCTCCAAAGCATTGGCAAATTCACTTGGAAGTTCAATGTGGCTCCCGAATGTTCCAGCTTTTTTAATCCGAATAGGAATGGGGGAAATGGCTGATATTATTTTGACAGGAAGAAGAGTCTCTTCGGATAAAATAAAAAAACTAGGCTTTAGGTTTCAATTCAAAAATCTCAAAAAGGCATTGAAAGATTGCTTGAAACAAGCTTAGTTTAAAATACAATCGATTTGTGTATTTACATTTTTTGAGATTTTGGCAATGACAATACTTGGGATTTCAATATTGAAGTCGTCTGTGTTTAATGTGAAATGGGAGTTTATCTGTATTCCATTATTTACTTTTTTAATTTTAGCATTTACAATAATCATCCTGGTTTGGCCATGGATTGTTAGTTTTCCTTTTATCTGAAAAACTTTTTCAGTTTCGGTTACAATTTTCAAATCAAATTTTTCGATAACGCCTTTAAAAATAGCTTTGGAATAACGGTCGCTTTCCATGTAATTGCTATTGAAATGTTCTTTCATTAAATCTCTTTTGAATTGAAAATTTTTAATGATAGCGGTAAAGGTAATTTGGCTTTTGTCTGGAATTAGTATACAGTCAACCACATCATTTTTTGCTTCAACTGCTTCAAATAAAGGCACAGAAGCTTCGAAGTAAATCGTACATTTTGAGGTGCTTAATTTTTCTTGGGCACTAATAGGGTATAAGACAATAAATAAGACTAATAGAGTAAATTTTTTCATAATTCTTTCTATTAAAGGTTTAATCTAAAGTTACGATTATTTTTGCGACAATACTCTTAAAGTTACGCCAAAAAAAAGCCAATATCAAAAGAAATAATCTTTTGATATTGGCTTTTTTAAATAGATTTTCAGTAAGTATTGTACTTAGTATTTTAAGAAAAAAACTAATCCAAATTGATTTGGATATTGTATTTTTTTAGACCTTCTAATGTTTCTTTTGAAGTGTAATTGAATACTTCTTCGTGTAAGTCACGTTCCTTTTTTAGGGCGATTTGTTTTAATGAATTGCAAAAGCGTTTTACGTCTTCAAAATTTGACAGAATTAAACCTGGAACTGCCATACTATTACCTTCATTGTCTTTGGCAACCATGGTGAAGTAGGAAGAGTTGCAATGTTTTTTATAGCCTGTCTGAATGTTCTCGGCTTCTACTCGAATCCCCACAATCATTGAACTTTTTCCAACATAATTAACAGAGGCTTTCATGGTTACGAGTTCACCCACTTCGATAGGTTTCAGGAAATTGACAGTGTCTACCGAGGCTGTAACGCAATAATTTCCGGAAAATTTGGATCCACAAGCAAAGGCTATTTGATCCAGAAGGGACAAAATATAACCACCGTGAATTTTTCCGCTAAAATTGGTATGTGAAGGCAGCATTAATACCGAAATACTGACATGAGATGAAGCAACTGTTTTGTATATTTTCTCCATAGGTTTAGTTTTGGTTAAAAGGGGATTTTTCTTTTTGTATTGTTTTGATAAAATATCTGGTTTCTCCCCACCAGAAAAAGGTTCTGTGTTTTTCTACATAAGTAAGTTTGACATAATGTCCTTGTAAGGTCTTCATTTGTTCAATCACTTCTTTGTCACTATCCAAAACAGAAAATTTGAAAATCTGT
This sequence comes from Flavobacterium sp., assembly GCA_035273645.1. Classification (GTDB taxonomy): domain Bacteria; phylum Bacteroidota; class Bacteroidia; order Flavobacteriales; family Flavobacteriaceae; genus Flavobacterium. The sequence continues at coordinate 6,872 of DATEOV010000053.1, forward strand.
GCTCCAGAAATTCCTTGGCTCAATTCGCCTTCCCATGTTTTTATGGCAATTCCCTTATGGCTTAATCTAATCAGTTCTCCAGATCGAATGCCTTCGCTAACAGGTACGTAATAGATGAACGCAAAATAACTTATAAAACCAATTGTAATTGCGATTATGATAAAGGCAATAATTTTTTTCATTTTGTCTTAATTTAAAAGTGAATTTTCGTCAGCTTCGGCTCTTTTTAAAATATTGTCAGGAAGTGCTTTTTTTGCTTTGGCACCCATTTTTTTAAGTTTTTCAACGCTGGTAATAAGGTTACCTTTTCCGTCCACCAGTTTGTTCATGGCGCCTTGGTATTCTACTTTGCTTTCGTCTATTTTTTTACCGATTTTTATTAAATCGGCAACAAAACCTTCAAATTTATCATACAATGCACCTGCTTGTCGAGCAATTTCAAAAGCATTTTCCTGTTGTTTTTGGTTAGTCCACATACTGTCAATAGTACGTAAAGTGGCCAATAGAGTTGATGGGGTAACAATTACGATGTTTTTTTCGAATGCCTTGTTGTATAAGGTCGTGTCTTCGTTAAGAGCTATAGCAAAAGCAGGTTCCATTGGTATGAATAACAAAACAAAATCAGGACTTTCTATTTGGTATAAATCCTGGTAATTTTTATTTCCTAACTGTTCTACGTGAAGTTTTATCGAACTGACGTGCTCTTTTAAATAACGGCTTTTTGTCGCTTCATCATCGTCTTCGTTGATGTATTTCTCGTAGGCAGTCAAAGAAACTTTAGAATCGACAACCATCTTTTTTCCGTCAGGTAAATTGATTACAACGTCTGGAAACACTCGATTCCCGTCCTCTGTGGTATGGCTTTGTTGCACTTCATATTCCCGTCCTTTTTCCAATCCCGATTTTTCAAGTACACGCTCCAGAACCAATTCGCCCCAGTTTCCTTGCATTTTACTGTCACCTTTCAGGGCTTTGGTCAAGTTGATGGTTTCCTTACTCATTTGAATATTCATTTCGCGTAAGCCAAGTATTTGTTGACGTAAAGCGGCATGATAGTCAATACTTTCTTTATGTGTGTCTTCGACTTTCTTTTCGAAAAGCTGAATTTTATCTTGAAGCGGAGTCAAGATATTTTTCATGTTTTCCTTGTTTTGCTCGGTAAATTTATTTGATTTTTCGTCTAATATTTTATTGGCAAGGTTCTCAAATTCTTTGGTGAATTTTTCTTGAAGTTTCTCAACTTCTTCTTTTTGTTCTTTGTTACGTTCCCAAAGATTTTCAAAGTCAACTTCTTTTTTGGAAAGTTGAATGGCGAGACTGTCTTTTTCGTTTCGAATGTTTTCCTTTTCAGAATTGGATAGTTCTAACTGTTTCTCGAAAGTGTTTTTATCAAATAAGAATTGTTCTTTTTGTTGGTTGAATTGTGAATTTAGTGCGATTAATTTCTCCTCCAGACTTACTTTTTCCGACTGGAATCGTGCAGAAAAAATGAGTTTACCAATAAAGATGCCAATTGCAAGGGCAATAATAAAAACCAATAATAAAGGAAGAATTGTCAACATAGAATTTCATTTTAAAAAAAGTAAAAGTACGCATTAATACGTAGTACTTAATTTTTAAAAATGAAATTTCACGAATTATTCAAAATCTAATGCTAAACGAACATTTTTGTTTTTTTTAAATTTCCCAACGCAACCTTTTTATTAGATAGTCATCTTTATTATATAACCAATTAAAATATAATATGAAGAAATTAATTTCAATCTTGTTTGTTGCCTTAAGCTTTTATTCGTGTAGTGATATTTCTGACGATAATGTGCAAAATTGCGGTAGTATTACCAATGTAGCTTATGAAAGTTTTACTTATTGCGGTGTTTTGAAAGAGAATCCAAAACAATATTCTTTTGTGATTTTAAACTCAAATGAAGATGTACAAAAAATATTTACAACTTGTCAAACTGTTGATGTTGCTCTGCCTGATTTTACTAAGAAAAGAATATTGGGAATTTATGCTGGACCAAAACCTACAAGTGGATATGCCATAAAAGTTCAATCAGTGGTCGAAGATGATTGTGAAATAATTGTTGAGTATTTTGAAAAAGAACCAAAAAAGGATGAGGTTGTAACTACTGTCATAACTTATCCTGCAGACTATGTTGTACTTCCAAAATCAAACAAGCCTATTTTATTTAAGAAAGCAAATCAAATTAATGATTATGTTGTTATGGGGACTTATTTTGGACAATGTTCAGGGACTGATTGTCAACAGTTTTTTAGAATGGAAAACCAGAAAGTGCTTCATTATTTAAAAGTGAATTATGATTCTTATGATTTTAATCAATATAATTATAAAGCATTAGGTTTTAAAGATGATTTTGCTGCTTTTCTTTTGAAAATCCCAACTGAAATTAAAGATTTGAAAGGACAAACAAAAACATTTGGTACACCAGACTCTCATGATCAGGGTGGTGTTTATTTTGAATGGAGTCAAGGAGGTACTGTTACTAAAATTTATTTGGATACCGATAATTCAACAGATCAAACGCAAAACGTGATCCTTTTCAAGAAAGTAATTCAAGATAAAATAACGGAATTAAAAACCAAATCATAAAAAGGTTGTTATCAAAAAAAACTATGATTTTCAGATATTAGATCGGGATTGAATATTTAAAAACCAGTATCAACATTTAATGCTTGCGAAATGAAAAAAATAATTTTTATAAACCTTATACTTTTTACTTTTTGTTCATGTGCTAATGATGATGCTGGTTTTGACCCAAATTTGAGAAAAGAAATCATGGATAGTTGGGCCTGGAAAATTTTTATTTTTACAGATGAAGGAGAATTTACGCCTATAAAGAAAGCCAAAGAGAAATTTGATGATACTACAAAAGTAAGTCCTATTTTTGTAGAAGATATTTTGGAAATTTACAGTAATGATGATTTGTTTTTGAACAATCAAAAAGAATCTATCAATACCCCAATTGTCTTTACCAATTTTAATTTAACTAAAAGAAAAAAATAACGAGTTTAAAACTTATTTCTTGAAAGAAAACATAGAACTTTTTATAAAAAAATGTGTCGAGAACGACCGGGAAGCACAACTGAAAATTTATCAGTTGTTTTCTCCTGTTTTATATGGGCTATGTCTTAAATACATGCGAAATGAAGATGACGCCAAAGATGTTTTTCAGGAGGCTTTTGTAATTGCTTTTCAGAAAATGGGGCAATACAAATTTGAAGGAAGTTTTGAAGGTTGGATCAAGCGGATTTTTATCAATAAATTACTGGAGACACTAAAGAAAAAGAAAAAAGATGTACTCTTCCTGGATGTTTTTGATACCGATGTAGTTGAGGAAGAAGAATTAGAATTGGCTCCAATTGAACAAGAGAAGTTATTAGAATACATTCAAGAATTACCCGACCAATACCGAATGGTTTTCAACTTGTTTGTTTTCGAAAAAATGAAACACAAAGAGATTGCAAAGTTGCTTCAAATTTCTGAAGGCACATCGAAATCTAATTTGAATAGAGCCAAGAGTATTTTAAAAAAAAGAATTTTGGTTGTATTAAATTGTAAAACAGCATGATAAAATACCACAAAAGTAAATAGAAACAAGGCATGAAAAATAAAGAAGCAAAATCTATTTTTTCTTCATTGGAAAACTACTCCAGTATTCCGCCTCCCGAATTATGGGATAAAATTGAAGCGCAATTAGATGAACCTAAAAAGAAGAAACGCGCCATTATTTGGTGGTCGATTGCTGCTAGTTTAGTAGTTGGACTTTCTGTTCCAACTATTTTGTATTTTAATGCCAATCGTGGTAATGGTCTTGAATTGAATGTGGAGAATAATGTGAATGAAGTTGTTTTACAAAAGAATTCAAATGAAAAAAAGAATACTACTCAGGATGGAAATAACAACTTAAATGTGAATGATAATCTCAATGGTAAAGGAATAAAGAATGAGGATTTAAATAATAATCAAGTAGCGTCAACAACTATTTCGAATATTTCTTCTAAAACAAAAGATTCTCCAAAAATTAATAATTTGAATCAGTGGAGAAAGAAAGGAAAGATTCAAATTGCTAATAATGAATCACAATCGAATGCTATAGTTTCAAATCACAATTCAAATTCAGCTCTTCTTAAATCTGAATTATCAATTGATAAATCTGATCAGGTTGGTAATTCAAATTCAAGTAAAAAAGCTATAGTTAGTAATCAAAACAGTAATATTTCAGAAACGAACAAGAATAAAGGTATTACAGATAAAATCATTTCAAAATCAGAATTAGTAATTGATAAATCGGTTCAAATCAGCCAATCAAATTCCAATGCTAAATCTATAGTTAATAATCAAAAACGTAATATTTCAGAAACGAATACGAATAAAGGAATTTCAGAAAATACCATTTCAAAATCAGAGATCGTAATTGATAAATCAATTCAAGTCAACCAATCAAATTCTAATAGCAAATCTATAGTAAGTAATCAAAATAATGCTGTTTCTGGATCGAAAAGCAATAAAGGAATTTCAGAAAAAATAAGTTCAAAAGATTCTTTAAACAAAATAAAATTAGAAGTTGAACAATTAGAAAAGGCTCTAGTGCAATTGGATAAAGACAAAACAAAGAAAAAAACGGTTTCAGAAAGTATTGATAAATGGTCGCTTCAGGTTTTTGCAGGCGTTATGAGTTCTCAAAATTATAATAATGAAAAAGCATTAGGTAATACTGTGGCCTCAAAACAGTCTAATGGTTATGGAGTGAAGACAAATTATAAGCTGAACAAAAAATGGGGTGTAAGTTCAGGTTTCAAAATTAACGAACTGGGGCAAAAAATTGCAGGAGTTTCTTATTATGATACGCAAAGGTTATATGATGCTGTTGGAGGTTCCCTACCTCTTGCCAATGATAATTATGTGCCTAATTCATCAACCAATTATCAGTTAGTATCCATCTCAAAAAGCGGAGAATATTTATTTTCTTCTAATTCTAATGCTAAAAGTGGCCTTGAAAAAGGTGATGTAACACAAAATTTGAAGTATTTCGAAATGCCTTTGGAGGTTTCGTATGCTGTTTTGAGTAAAAAGAAAGCCAATATTACTATGAACACGGGTGGTTTTGTTGGGAAATTAATTTCTAATGATATTGCTTTGAATGGAAGTTCAATCGGGGAAAATAAAAATGTAAATGAATATGTTTATGGGACTTTATTGAGCAGTACTCTACAATATGAACTCTTTAAAAAGACCAAGTTTTTCATTGAACCAGGAATGAATTATTACATCAATCCATTAGATAATCAATCATTCAATCAATTTCAATGGATGTTTAATGTAGGTTTAAATGTTTCTTTTTAGGACTGAACTAAATAAAAACTCCATAATAAAATTTAAAAAAATCCGCTACATGCTTTTATGTTTTGTAGCGGATTTAATTGTTTTGAAAATAACTTTAATTAATGGGTTAACAAATTTATCTTTGCCTTTTTAAATTAAAGCCAAAATGTCCCACCATCATTTCGTCATTCACAAACCTTACGGTTACTTAAGCCAATTTATTTACGAATTGAAGCGCAAGAAAAAGCTCTTGGGTGAATTACATGATTTTCCTGCAGGAACCATGGCTATTGGTCGGCTTGATGAAGATTCTGAAGGTTTACTTTTATTGACAACCGATGGGAAAATGAGTGAAATCATTCGGAGTAAAAAAGTCGATAAAGAATATTATGTGCAAGTCGATGGTATTATTACTCCCGAAGCGATTGAGCAATTGAAAAGTGGCGTCGAAATTGGTTTTAATGGTACAAAATATACAACCAAACCCTGTGAAGCTTTTATTGTAAGTGAAATTCCTAATTTTGGAGCAAGAGGCAAAAAGATTCGGGACGAACGTCATGGTCCTACCTCTTGGGCTTCTATTACGGTTAATGAAGGGAAGTTTAGACAAGTACGCAAAATGACGGCAGCAGTTGGTTTTCCTACCCTAAGATTGGTAAGAGTCCGAATAGGAAACGTACTTTTGAATGACTTGCAAGCTGGTGAAGTTTTGGAGGTTTCTAATTTCCAATTAAAATATTAAACATATAATTATGCTAAACATTGTTCTCGTTGAACCCGAAATACCAAATAATACAGGAAATATTGGTCGTCTTTGTGTAGGTACAGAAAGCCGTTTGCATTTAATTCATCCTTTTGGGTTTGTTATCAATGATAAAAACTTGAAGCGTTCCGGACTTGATTATTGGGTACACCTTGATGTCACCGAATACCAAAATGTAGCCGAATGGATCTCTCAAATTCCAGACCGATCCAGAGTTTTTTTGATGAGTTCCCATGCCGAAAAGTCCTATTTGGAAAATCAATTCAAAGATGGTGACTGGTTAGTTTTTGGTAAGGAAAGTGTTGGTTTGAGTGCCGAAGTTTTAGCATTATTCGAAAACCACTTGACCATTCCAATGTCGCCATTAATCAGAAGTTTTAATATAGCCAATTCCGTTGCTTTTGTTGTTGGAGAAGCAAAGAGACAGATTATGGGCTTATGTAAGTGATATAAGAATTTACAATTCTATTAGCGGTTTTTTCCAGAGAAGGTTTTGCATCTTTGAAATCTTCCTTGAGTTTACCTTCAGAAGTGAAAAAATCGGCTACTGTAGTCTTCAACAGAACCTTATCGGTGTAAATTTCTTTTACAATAAATGTAAGGGTATATTTTTGATTTTCTCCAAAGACAATTTTAAGACTGTATTTGATGTCAAAATTATATTTTACAGCTAAATTATAGTAATAGTATGCGTTTTCATAGCGAGCTTCTATTGTTAAGGAATTTTCAGTCACATCAAAAACATCAGAACCTTTATCATTGTAATACCGTGCCCATTCTTTAGATTGTTCTATTAGCTGGTGAATGGGTTGATTGGGCATATCCATTTCCAGAGGAATAAATCCCTTTGGAGTCATTTTTAGCTTTGTCTGTGCCGAACTTACGATAATCCAAAAAAACAATGTGATTTTAATAAAGTGTCTCATCTTCAGTTTTTTACAAGTATTACAAAGATAAACAACTTAATTTTAGGTTTTTGAAAGTAAATTCCCCTTTTTCTTATCGAAAACAATCTGACGATTCCGATGTCACCATTATCGGAAACTTTAATATTCCCAATTCGGTTGCTTTCGTTGTTTGAGAGGAAAAGAGATAGACAGAGTTAGGTATTTATTATGAGGTGATTAAAATCTATTTGCTATATTGAGAATCTATTTTTTAAAGGAAATTTCATATATTTGAGATAGACAATGTTAGGTCTTAAATCTCTTTTTATGATAGATAACGTTTCTTTACGAAGTACTATTTTTAGACATCTCGACGGTTTAGTAACTGCCCCAGTAGCTTTTTGTTTGTATAAAAAAGGGGTGTTAGCCTATATTTTAGATAAAAAGGAAATAAGTCTTTCTGAGCTCACCGATAAATTTAAGGCCAATGAAGGATATCTCAATGTAGGTTTGCGGGTTTTGGCTTCTCAAGGGTTTCTCAATTATCACATTGATACCAGTACTGATTTAATAACCATCAGTATTAATAAAAAAAGCGAAATCGCTTTTTCCTTGTTTCCATTGTACAAAGATGCTGTTGATTTATTGCATTTTTCAATGAATTTCCATCCCAGATTATTTGAAGAAGCTCCCTTTGAACGCTTAAAATTTATTTTCGAAAAATATAAAGATAACTATGGAATTTCGTTCTCCGAGGATTCTTTGACTAATAGCATTCAGCATCAAATTTTAAAGCATATTGAAGGTTTTTTGGTTGGACCAACTGTAGTGCGTCTCGGTATGAGTGGCATGTTTCATAAATATTTTATGGAAATATCCTTTCGACCTGAAGAGTTTCATAAATCACCCGAAAATTTCAAAATCATCCTTGACTTTTTAGTTTATTTAGAATGGTTTACCCAAAAAAATGGCAATTATCAGTTTACGGAAACTGGTTTGTTTTTTGCCAAAAGAGCTTCTGCTTATGGTGTGACGGTTTCATATCTGCCTACTTTTAGTAAAATGGATGAATTGATTTTTGGTGATCCTTCTGTTTTAAGAATTGTTGGGGACGGGGATGATGAAATTCACGTCGATCGAGAAATGAACGTTTGGGGAAGTGGTGGTGCTCACGATACCTATTTTAAAGTGATTGATGAAATTATCATCAAATTATTCAATTTGCCTATTTCTAAACAACCCAAAGGAATTTTGGATATGGGTTGTGGAAATGGCGCATTCTTGGAACATATTTTTGATGTAATTGAACGTCAAACGTTAAGAGGGAAAATGCTCGATACCCATCCTTTGTTTTTGGTGGGTGCCGATTATAATCAGGCAGCACTAAAAGTAACAAGAGCTAATTTAATCAAAGCCGATATTTGGGCCAAAGTGATTTGGGGCGATATTGGTCGCCCGGATTTGTTGGCAGAAGATTTACGAGAGAATTATAATATTGATTTGAAAGATTTGTTGAATGTGAGAACTTTTTTGGATCACAACCGAATCTGGGATATGCCAAAACAAATCACAGAAGAAAGAATAAGCAGTTCGACAGGAGCATTTGCACACAGGGGTGTTCGAATAAACAATAATTTAGTAGAGGATAATTTATTGGAACACTTCCAGAAATGGTCCCCTTATGTTCATAAATTCGGGTTGCTCATTATTGAATTACATACTGTTTCACCTCATTTAACAGCTGCAAATTTGGGAAAAACAGCTGCAACGGCTTATGATGCGACGCACGGCTTTTCAGATCAATATATAGTAGAGATTGATGTTCTGCACAAAATTGCCGCCGAAGCAGGATTGTTTCCAGACTTCAATTATTTTAAAAAATTCCCTGATTCAGAAATTGCGACAGTGAGTATTAATTTATTGAAAGGAAATAAAGAATTCGGTTTCGACTGAATAATAAATTACCCTGAGTTTGATTATTATTCCAAATGATATGTGGTTTACAATCAGAATAATTGTCAAATTCAGGGTAATAGTTAGAATTGGAATTAGTTATTATAATGCCTCACTTCTCACTTTCCTGGAAGTGATGATTGAAAACATAGTTTGCAATTTGTCTTCCCATTTCTTCTCCATCCATAACTGATTTTCTAAAATCCCATCCGTTATAGACCATGCTAAGCGAATTATCCCTTGCTGCCTGTGAAAAGGTTGAATAATGAAAGGAGGGTTTGGGGTCTATTGCAGCAGGGTTTATACTGGTAGTAGTAATATCAATGGAAGTTTCATCAGTACCTAGGAATAATTTCAATATTTCCGCTGTTGTGCCACCAAAAGAAGCAAAAGAATTTGGATAACCCGGTATTGGTGGTGTAGGAGAAGTAGGGCTTTCTGAATAAACTGGGAGCCAGTCAGCATCTGCTTGCGTGTCGGGATTGCCAT
>DATEOV010000054.1:0-8718 GCA_035273645.1 Flavobacterium sp.
GTGAGATGAGCCAGTATCACTAATTCCAACCTGTCCCGATTTAATTACGAATTCTTCATTATCTGATATCCCAAAATCTTTTAATTTAAAATCTCTCGCCCAATATATGTAAGTGGAGGTACATGAATATATACCTGTATCTATAACATCATCGCAAAAATTGTGAGATAATCTGGTTATTGGCCCCGTACTTTTTGGGTTAAATACTTCACCTGTAACCGTGATGAAAAAATTGGCATTTGGAACGGGAATAGGTAAATCTTTAGTGGAAACAAAAGTATACCTTGAGCCTGAGTTACATCCAGAATACAAGGATTCTCCTGTATCCAGTGCGGTACCTGCAACAACAACGTCTTCCTTTATCGAATCATAGTAGTCTACATTTTTTCCTATATTTACTATAATTCTATCAACACCAGCAGGAACAACGATAGGTGTATCAAATTCTGCCTCAACAATTTCAGGAGCTCCATTAATAATTGGGGATTTCCCAAGACTACCCGTTCCCAATAACTTTGTATGATATGGTGAAGTGGCAAATTCAGGATAATCGACATCCACACTAAAAACTGAAACATACAAAGTTGTATTAATATTCGATTTGCTAAGCCCAATCTGGCCTGACTTAATGATAAATTGTTCATTTGTTTTTATGCCAAAATCCGATAATTTAAATACTCTTGACCACCCCTCAGATTCATCACAAGAAACCATATCCGTCTTTACAAGTGTTGTCCCAAAATTATTGGTCAGCGTTATTTGAGCATTTATATATTGAAAGGAGAGAAAAATTAGAAGTAAAATTGTTTTTTTTAACTTAGTTTGGGGGTCGATTATCATTCTTTTTATATTTTTTGAGGCTTGTTTTCATTTTTTTTATACACAAAAAACTTTCCTGTATATCAAAAATGGGTAGTTTAATAAAAATTTATTTCACATATTACTCCTCAAATATATTAATTTATTCCTACAAATAATCATCTTATTACCAACAACCCGCGTGAGGGATAGCGATGAAAAGCCCACAGTCTCGTCTCGTTTTTTAACGAGACGAGACGAGGACTTGTAATGAATAGCCCGACCTCGTTAAAAAATGCTTTTCCGTTTTTTAACGAGGTCACGCCCAAATACTAATTATATTTAAACATTAATCGACACTATATAACCCTCAAAACTTCGAACATTGAAAACGGTTCCGTCTTCAAAAATAAGGTACTGCCCTTTTATCCCTACAAGCTTCCCTTTGAAATTAGGTTCTTTGTCAAGGTTTAGACTGTTTACCTTTTTGGGGTAATTCAATACCGGGAAATGCATTTGGTAAACGTCATTTTTCTCCAAATGATAGAATTCCTGAACCTCTGCAGGGATTAGTTTTTCCAGTTTTAATTTCTCGGCGACTAAATCAACATGAGCAAGATCATTTTGAACCATTTTACGCCAATTGGTTTTATCTGTATAATGGCTTTTGAGCGCCACCTCGGTAATTCCGGCCAAGTAACGATTAGGCACTTCGACAATGGATATGGCTTGGCTCGCGCCTTGATCGATCCATCGTGTTGGCACTTGAGTCTTTCGGGTCACCCCTACTTTGACTTCGCTCGACAAGGCCAAATAAACGATATGCGGTTGCAACTGTACCTGCTCTTCGTATGCCAAATCACGGTCTTCAATCCCAAGATGTGCTGTGCTCAACTCGGGTTTCATAATCCAATCACCCACCGCTGGACTCGAATAGAAACAATCATAACAGAATCCTTGACGGTATATTTTTTTCTTTTTGCCGCAATTCAAACATTGATATCCCTCGAAGTTAATTTCCAACTCTTTGTTCAATACTTGGTTCATGTTCAAAAAACTGTTTTCGAAAACCAAATAATATTGAATGGGATCTCCAAATTCGGTTTGCATTTTAGAAAGTACGCCTTGGTAAGTCATTTAGATTGCAGATTTTAGATTATAGATTGCAGGAAGCAAGACTATAGATGTTAGAATATTTGACCAAATTCAATCGTTTTTTATAAAAAAACACTATTTTTGGTACTATTGCAAAGTTAGTATTTGTCAATCTATTTTCAAATCTTAAATTGGCAATCATAACCTAAAACCACAACCCAATGCCTTTATCAATTATCAACTCTATCGCTTCTTGGTTTTTAAAACAAAGAATTCACCAGATTGAACTTTTCTTGAAATACCCAAATGAGGTTCAGGAAGAATTATTGATGAATTTAATCCGTTCTTCTGAAGAAACGGTTTTTGGCAAACAATACGATTATGCATCCATAAAATCATACCAAACCTTTACTGAAAGAGTTCCGATTTCGGCCTACGAAGACTTGGAACCCTTGATAGAACGCACCCGAAAAGGCGAACAAAACGTGCTTTGGGAAGCCCCGATAAAATGGTTTGCCAAATCAAGCGGAACCACCAATGCCAAAAGTAAATTTATACCGGTAAGCAACGAAGCGCTTGAAGATTGTCATTACAAAGGAAGCAAGGATTTATTGTGTCTGTATTTGAACAACAACGAGGAATCCGAGATGTTTGTGGGCAAAAGTCTTCGTTTGGGAGGAAGTTCTCAGATTTACGAAAACAACAATACTTTTTTTGGAGACTTGTCGGCGATTTTAATTGAGAATATGCCTATTTGGGCTGAATTCAGCAGTACGCCGAGCAGTAAAATTTCTTTGATGAGCGAATGGGAAACCAAAATAGGTGCCATCATCAATGAAACCAAAAATGAAAATGTAACTAGCTTTGCTGGTGTTCCTTCTTGGATGTTGGTCTTGTTGAACAAGATTCTCGAAGAAACAGGAAAAACAAACTTGATGGAAGTTTGGCCAAACTTGGAAGTGTATTTCCATGGAGGTGTAAGTTTTGATCCTTATAGAGAACAATACCAAAAAATACTACCCCATAACCAATTCAAATACTACGAAATTTATAACGCTTCTGAAGGTTTCTTTGCCATTCAGGATTTGAATAATTCCAGTGATTTATTGCTAATGTTGGATTACGGAATCTTTTACGAATTTATCCCGATGGATACTTTTGGCACTCCTGAACAAAAAGCCGTTCGATTGTCGGATGTGCAATTGTTCAAGAACTATGCTATGGTGATTACTACCAATGGTGGTTTGTGGAGATACTTAATAGGTGACACCGTTCGATTTACTTCTTTAAGTCCCTACCGCATAAGAGTTACTGGACGTACCAAACATCACATTAATGTTTTTGGTGAAGAATTAATGGTAGAAAACACCGATCAGGCGATTGCCAAAGCTTGTCAAATAACTGAAACCGAAGTGGTCGATTATACTGTTGCCCCAATATTTATGAAAGGTAAAGAAAAAGGTGGCCATGAATGGATGATTGAATTTAAGAAAAAACCAAAAGACATCGCTGCTTTTCAAAAAGCATTAGACGAAACCCTACAATCTTTAAACTCTGATTACGAAGCCAAACGCTACAATAACATGACTCTTAATCCGCTAGTGATTAATGTGGCAAGAGAACGATTATTTTATGATTGGCTTAAAGAAAGCGACAAACTGGGAGGACAACATAAAATCCCTAGATTATCAAACAAAAGAGATTATCTTGAACAATTAAAAAAGATGCAAAACTAAGCCACTATGAAAAAACTATTCCTTTTTGTAACTGTTATAATGATTACTTCTTGTAGCTCCTCCAGTCATATTTGCGGCGGTAGTGGTGGAAAAACATGCATCAAAATTACTCCTAAAACAGATATCCGTAAAGGTCTTGACACATAGAAATCAGCTACTATTTCTATAAAAACAAAAGTCATTCAAATATATTTTTGAATGACTTTTGTTTTATACCATTGTCACATAAAGTGACAACTCAATATTATTTTTCCAAAATCTTTTTCAGGTTAGCCAGATTTTGAGTTTCGGCATCAGTGATGAATTTTGCTCCCACAAAGTTCATCAAATTCATTGGGCATGATGAATGACCATAAAACTCAGCTGTAACTTTTGTTTCATTTGCTGAGATTGATTCTAATAACGTACTTGCTTTATTATCACCTTTCATCGGACGTTCAAAATGCAAATCGACATCGATTCTGTCTTCGGAAATAGCCGTAATAATTTGCGAACCAGCCCCAACATTATCATCTTTACTGTCCCAAGAAGCTTTGAACCCTACAGTTCCATCAACACCTTGATAATCCATATTTATATTTGGATCTTGCATAACCCAAATACTATAATTCTCCTGGTTTTTTACCATTTTCACATAATCAAAAACCACTTGTTTTGGCTTGTTAATGGTCGTAGAAACCGAAACGGTATAATCATTTGGGATAAAGAGCGCGATGATTAGCAATAATATTATTAGACTAACGATTCCTAAACCTATAAATTTTAGTATTTTCATAAAATATCAGATTAATTATTTGGAGTTTCATCAAAATTAACCATCCAGTGAATTCCAAATTTATCCACAAACATTCCAAAATAGGCACCCCAAAAAGTTTGACTCATAGGCATAAATGGGCTTCCTCCCGCAGAAAGTCCATTGAAAAGTTTATCAGCTTCCTGCTTACTTTCAGTATTAATCGAAATCGAAACATTCGAACCAATAGCAACCGCACCACTAGCTTCATTACTATCACTTCCCATCAAGATAGAATCTTTACCTATCGGCAAGGAAATATGCATGATTTTGTTTTTATCCGCTTCCGATATTGTCTCTACACCTGTAGCATCAGCAGGCATGTCGCTAAACTTTCCTACATAAGGGAATTCACCCCCAAAAACCGACTGATAAAACAAAAAAGCTTCTTCGCAATTTCCATTAAAAATTAAATACGGATTGATTGTTGCCATAATATTTTGATTTTTTTTAGTTATTAAGATTTTATTTTAGGTGACTATATAAAGTCTAAATTCAAGGGTTGTCATTGATTCAATTTTGATATTTTATTAAATTCCATTGTAAAACTTCCCAATGATGTCATTCTTGTTTTTTTTAAATATAAAAATCCTCAACATATTTTTTAAAATTATCCAAAATAGCTTGCCATCCACCTCGTTGCATTTCCTCTGGATTTACTGTTTCTGGGTCAAAACATTCTATTACCATAACCCCAGTTACAGTTTCTGCAAAGGTTACTTCAACCTTTCTTCCGTCTGCCATAAAATAGTTAATAGCTTTATTTTGCTCTACCAAAGTATATTCTCCCTCAAAATCAAAACTCATTGATCCATCTTTGGTAGCCATAGTTGATTTGAATTTCCCGCCAGTCCGCAAATCATTTTCCGCATAAGGTGTATGCCAATCATCTGAAGCATTGTTCCATTTTGTAATATGTTCTGGAGTTGTCCATAATTTCCAAACAATTTCTATTGGGGCTTCTACACTACATTTTACCGTTATCATACACGAATTATTTCCTCATAAAATTACAAATATTCTAAAACAAAACGCTTTTTAATCACAAAAAAACCTACTCTATAGACAGAGCAGGTTTTTGTATTATTTATTTTTAAAGCTTATTACTCTATCTTATTAGAGTAAATAATAGACAATTTAAATTTATTGCAAACACAATTTTATTTTTTCAATTTCATTTCCATTTGCTATTTCACTAAAATCAGTAATAGCTGAGGAATGATAAAAAGAAGCATTTACTTTTTGGTCCAGTATGCGAATATTTGAAGAACGCAAACCACCACCTGGCATAATGACTATTCTTTCATTAGCCTTTTCTACCAAAAACTTCAAAACTTCTATTCCCTCCATAACGTTTTTCCCCTGTCCAGATGTGAGTATCGTTTTAAAACCACAATCTATTACCAATTCAAGGGATTCATAAACATTCAAAACAACATCAAATGCGCGATGAAAAGTACAGGGTATTGGACTGGCAAGTGCTACTAACTCTTTATTTCTTATCTGGTCTAAACTATTATCCACATTCAAAATTCCGAAAACGAATCCGTCAACATTAATTTTTTTGAATTGCAGAATCTCTGATTTCATTTGTTCAAACTCGGCATCGTTATAAACAAAATCACCTCCTCGTGGACGAATCATTACATTCATTTTTATGATCAACTCAGCGCGCACTTTTCGAGCAATTTCAAAATTCGGAGTAGTTCCACCTTCTGACATATTATCACACAACTCAATTCTGTCAGCTCCATACTGTTGAGCAATAATCGCCGATTCTGAATTGAAACAGGCAATTTCGAGTTTTTTACTTTTCATCTTTTTTCTAGGCTTTCAAATAATACTCAGCATCAATTAATCGATTTCCAGTTTCATCATGTACAGCATAATTAAATCCTCCCTGAACACAATAAGATCCATATTCACCATTCTTATTTAGTGCAATAAACCCAACTTGAATGTCTTTTAGGTCTTTTTTCCTATTTTCCATCAATTTTACAATTCGGCTTACAGCCTCTTCACAAGCTTTTTGTGGAGAACGACCTTGTCTCATTAACTCAACTACCAAATGCGAACCCGAAATTCTAATCACTTCCTCCCCATGACCTGTTGCGGTGGCGGCACCAATCTCATTATCTACATATAATCCCGCTCCAATTATGGGAGAATCCCCTAACCGTCCATGCATTTTGAAAGCCATACCGCTAGTAGTACATGCACCCGAAAGATTACCGTTTGCATCCAAAGCAATCATTCCAATTGTGTCGTGATTTTCTATATTAGCAATAGGTTTATATTTACTGGTCTTAAGCCATTCCTTCCATTCCTCTTCGGATTCTTTAACCAATAAATTTTCTTTTTTGAAACCCTGTGATAATGCAAAACTTAACGCTCCTTCACCAACCAACATTACGTGTGGCGTTTTTTCCATTACGGCACGAGCAACAGAAATAGGATGTTTTATATGTTCCAAACATCCCACGGAACCAATATTGGACATTTCGTCCATAATGCAGGCATCGAGTGTCACTCGTCCGTCACGATCCGGTCTTCCACCGTATCCTACACTTCTCTCTTTCGGATCTCCTTCGGGCACTTTTACTCCTGCCTCAACAGCATCCAAAGCACGACCATTTTTTTTCAAGACAGCCCAAGCAGCTTCATTGGCTTGAATTCCAAAATTCCAAGTGGAAAGAACAATAGGTTTTCTTCCGATTTGAGCAACAAAAGGAAATTTATCTTCTTCTGATTCTGTTTTGAATGAACTTAAAGCCACAGCTACAGAGGCCATGGCAGTGGTTTTTATAAAATTTCTTCTATTTGACATACTCTAAATCTATTTAATCATTTATAAAAAAGGGATTAAACCTTATTCCAATTCAAAGTTATAAAGAAACTTTAACAATAACCGTTGCATGATCAAACAGAAAAGGTTCTTTTAAAGATTCTGCTAGTAAAAAATAATATAAAAGTTAAACCCATAAAAAAATCCCAAATCTTAACGAAGTGGGATTTTTACAATTAAATATTATAAAACCTTAAGAAGCAATCTCCAAACGTTTCAATAAATTTTTATTCAAAGTTTCTTTGGCATATTCCATATCAATTTCTAATTTTTTATCATCAGAACTTGGTAATTCATACATCGCATCAGTTAGAATAGCTTCGCATAACGAACGCAATCCACGAGCACCCAATTTATATTCCAATGCTTTTTCTACAATAAAATCAAGGGCTTCATCAGTAATAGTGAAATCCACCTCGTCCATCAAAAATAGTTTTTGATATTGTTTGATTAAAGCATTCTTTGGCTGAGTCAAAATAGCACGCAAAGTCTCTCTATCCAAAGGATCCATGTGTGTCAAAACAGGCAAACGACCAATAATTTCAGGAATTAATCCAAAATCCTTGATATCTTTTGGGATAATATATTGCAACAAATTGTCTTTGTCAATATTATCGACATTTTTAGATGTAGAATAACCTACAGCCTGACGGTTCAAACGTTTTGAAATAATACGTTCCACTCCATCAAAAGCACCACCGGCAATAAACAAAATGTTCTGAGTGTTTACCTCAACAAATTTTTGATCAGGATGCTTACGACCTCCTTTTGGTGGCACATTAACAACCGTTCCTTCCAATAATTTCAACAAAGCCTGTTGTACTCCTTCTCCCGAAACATCACGAGTGATTGAAGGATTGTCGCTCTTACGGGCAATTTTATCAATTTCGTCAATAAAAACAATTCCTCTTTCGGCTTTGGTTACATCATAATCGGCAGCCTGTAAAAGACGAGTCAAAATACTTTCAACATCTTCTCCCACATAACCGGCTTCAGTAAGTACAGTTGCATCAACAATAGCAAGTGGCACATCCAACATTTTGGCAATCGTTTTGGCTACCAATGTTTTTCCTGTACCTGTTTGCCCTACCATGATGATATTGCTTTTTTCAATCTCTACCCCATCATCCAATTGCTGTTGCATCAAACGCTTGTAGTGATTGTAAACCGCAACAGACATTACTTTTTTGGTTTGTTCCTGTCCAATAACGTATTGGTCCAGAAAAGCTCTGATTTCTTTTGGTTTCTTTAAAATTAAATCACCAACTAACTTAGAACCTCTGTTCGTTTTTAATTCTTCCAGAACAATTCCATGCGCTTGCTCGATGCATTTATCACAAATGTGAGCATCGATTCCCGCAATCAACAAATTGGTTTCCGGTTTTTTCCTTCCGCAGAAAGAACATTGTAATACTTGTTTTGCCATTCTTTTTTTTTGTTGATAGTTGATA
>DATEOV010000055.1:0-2846 GCA_035273645.1 Flavobacterium sp.
GTGGATGGATATCTTTTCTGAGAAAAAGAAAATTGGACTTACTGATATCATTAATGCCATAGCCACTGCAAAAACAGACAGTGATATTCAAGGAATATCTATTTTGAATCAAGATTCTGAACTGGGATTGGCCCAAAGTAAAGAATTGAGAGAAGCTTTGAATGATTTCAAAAAATCAGGGAAGTTTGTTATGGCCTACGCCAATAATTTTACACAAAGAGATTATTATTTAAACTCTGTTGCCAACACTATTTATTTGAATCCTGCTGGAGACCTTGATTTCAAAGGACTGTCTACTGAAATAATGTTCTTTAAAGACTTACAGGAAAAATCTGGAGTTAAAATGGAAGTTATACGTCACGGAAAATATAAAAGCGCCGTTGAACCTTTCCTTGAAAACAAAATGAGTGACGCCAATAGAGAGCAAACTACTGCTTTATTAAACTCTGTTTGGAGCTCCGTTCTTACTGATATTTCAGCTAGCCGTAACATATCTACTGCTAGACTGAATCAAATAGCAACTGGATTATTGGCCCGCACGCCGGAAATGGCAAAAGCAAATAAACTTATTGATATTGTTGCCTACGAAGATGTATATCATGATGCTATCAAAAAAGCCTTGAAAGTAACAACTGATGAAGATTACAACAAAGTATCGGTAACAGATTATGCACAAAAAATAGCAACAACATCTATAATTTCAGAATCAGATAATCAAATTGCTGTAATTTATGCTCAAGGCGAAATTCAGAGCGGCGAAGGAGATGTAAACGTAATTGGAGAAGGTTCTATGCGTCGTTCATTCCAAGAAGCTAGAAAAAACAAAGACATCAAAGCAATTGTACTTCGTGTTGACAGTCCGGGCGGAAGTGCATTGACATCTGATTTAATTTGGAGAGAAATTGAATTGACCAAAAAAGTAAAACCGGTTGTAGTCTCAATGGGGAATTATGCCGCTTCTGGAGGATATTATATTGCCTGTAACGCCAATACTATTTTTGCTGAAAAAAATACCATAACAGGTTCAATTGGAGTTTTTGGAATCTTGCCCAACTTCAACCAGCTGTCCACCAAAATAGGGATACATACAGAACAAGTAACAACCAATGAAAATGCTCGTTACAGTCCTTTTGTTCCTTTGAATGAAAAATTCAAAGCAGTAACCTTGGAAGGCATCGAGAAAGTATATAAAACATTTGTAACTCATGTTGCCGAAGGAAGAAAAATGACATTTGCACAAGTAGATTCAATTGCCCAAGGTCGTGTTTGGACAGGAACTGAAGCCAAAAGAATTGGATTGGTGGATAAGATTGGGAACTTAAATGATGCTTTGACTGAAGCTGCAAAATTGGCAAAAATCAAAGACTATTCTACTCAAAACTTCCCTGTTTTCGAAAAAAACTTCAGCGATATCTTTTCTGAATTTCCTTTTGCAAAATCAAAAGAAGCACTAATCAAAGAAGAATTAGGAGAAGAAAATTATTTCGTTTTGCAACAAATTAAAAAAATACAAATGCAAAAAGGAATCCAGGCCCGACTGCCTTTTGAAATTTCAATCCATTAATATTTTTATCACCTATCATAAACCCTTTCAGATTAAAAAACTGAAAGGGTTTCTTTTTTTGAAAACTTAATGATTTCAAAATCATAAAATAAGATTAAAGAATGTCGATAGTATATTCCTTTAAAAAACAAATATTATCTTCGTAGGAAGATTTTACAAAACAACTAATTAATAAACTCTTATTTTTGTAAAAAATAACCCAACCTATCTACCTATGTTAAAGAAAATTTTAAAAATCGTTGGAATTGTATTGGTCGTGCTAACCGCTTCCCTATTTGCTATTCCGTATTTCTTTAAAGATCAAATTAAAGCCAAAATTACCGAGGCCATCAACGAAAAAGTGGATGCCAAAGTTTCATTCTCGGATGCTGATCTGAGCTTATTCAAAAACTTCCCGAAAGCGACGGTTACTTTGGATAAATTATTGATCATCAACAAAGCCCCTTTTGAAGGAGACACTTTGGTTTCATTGGGTGAATTGAACCTAAAAATGTCTATCAAAGAATTATTTAAGGGTAAAGAAGAAGCCATTCAAATTGAAGGAATCAGTTCCAAAAACGGTTTCATCAATATTATTTTCAATAAAGACGGAATAGGAAATTTTGATATTGCCTTAAAGGACGACAAACCTAAAGAGGAAGGCAAAAGCGAGCCAATGTCATTGAAAATCCAAAAATATCAAATCGAGAATTTCAAGTTTCAATACTTTGATGAAACTTCGCAAATGAGAATGGTCATCGACAGTTTGAACCACGAAGGAACAGGCGATTTTAATGACACTAAATTGGATTTAGACACCAAGTCAACTGCTAAAGTATCATTCGATATGGGCAAAATCAATTACATGAAAAATGTTGCCTTGTCATTGGATGCTGTTCTTGGAATCGATTTAGAGAAAAGCAAATACACTTTTAAAGAAAACAAAGCTTTAATCAATCAATTACCTTTAGAGTTTGACGGTTTTATACAAATGGTCGATGCAGGACAAGTATATGATTTGAAATTCAAAACACCAACTTCCTCATTTAAGAACTTTTTGGGCTTGATTCCAGCCGCATATTCTTCCAGTTTGGAAGGTGTTAAAACAACCGGAGATTTTACTGTTAGCGGGTTTGCCAAAGGTATGCTTACAGATAGCACGATTCCAAAATTCAACATTGCCATTGCTTCCCATAACGGTTCGTTCCAATATCCGAGCCTACCAAAATCGGTTCAAAGTATTGTAATCGATACTAAAATCGTAAACGAAACCGGAATAATGAATGACACCTACGTTAATTTG
>DATEOV010000056.1:0-4829 GCA_035273645.1 Flavobacterium sp.
ACTTTCAATTCATAATCAGGTGAAACAACAGAATTAGCTTCCAAATGAAAAGTAACATTAGCAATTGGTTTAGCTATTTTAAATTGAAATTCTCCTGGATGAATGGTTTCAAGATAATAACTTTCATCACCTATAAAAATCATAACATTTTCAGGAACTACAGCCCCGTCTGATTTGATTAGCAAAATAAAATCTTTACCTTGTTCTGTAACCAAACTTGAATTTAAAACAGTGAATTTAAACGGCGCAGGTGGAGAAAATGTTGAATTAAAATGCACTACCCTATTCAAACTTTGAGAAATAATACGACTGTTACCTGATAGAAAAAAGAACAATAAAAAAAGAATAGGTAAAATGGCCAATGGCAAATATTTTCTATTGGTACTAAAATCTATTGCTTTTCCAAAAGGAATTGGTCGTAAAGAATTTGCTTTTTGTTCGATAGAAGCTAATAATAATTCAGAATTATAAGCTGAAACATCCGACTTTGAAAGCTGCAAATAATTAGTCAAAGTATCATTAACCTCAGAAAAATGGCTTCCAATAATAACAGAGGCCTGGGTATAGTCAATTCCCTTTTGAAATTTTAAGATTTTAAAAATTGGAAAAAATATAAAACGAAGTAACAAGAACAATTCAACTGTGATAAAAAACCAAAACAAGAATATCCTTCCCTTAGGTTTTAGCCAAAGGAAATACTCAATAAAGAGTGTAAAAAGGAAATAGATTAACCCAAGACCTATAAAAAATATAATGCCACGAATTAATTCATTTGTATAATACTTCTTTATAAAAGCTTCTAACTTTTGATTGATCGAATATGACTTTTCCAAAATTACCGTATTAATATAATAACCAATAAAAGTAATAATTTTAATGCTTACTAAAAGGTAAATAAAACATAATATTAAAGTGTTGAAGAAACACTATTTACAGATACCAAACGACAAATTGAAATTGTATATTTGCAAAAAATTTACAATAATGTCTAAACCAGTTCGTGTGCGTTTTGCACCAAGTCCAACAGGACCTTTACATATTGGCGGAGTACGTACCGCTTTATTTAATTATTTGTTTGCTAAAAAAAATGGGGGAACTTTTTATTTACGAATAGAAGATACTGACCAAAATAGATTTGTTCCAGGTGCAGAAGAATATATAATGGAAGCCTTGGAATGGTTAGGAATTTCACCATCTGAAACTGTTGGAAAAAATGAAAAATTTGGACCATACAGACAAAGCGAAAGAAAACCACTTTACAAACAATATGCTGATCAATTAATAGAATCAGGTAATGCTTATTATGCTTTTGATACAGCTGAAGCATTGGACGCCCATAGAAAACAACACGAAGTAGAAGGTAAAACATTTATTTACAACCACCATAATCGTGAAAAGTTAGATACTTCATTAGTAATTTCTAAAGAAGAAACAGCTAAAAGAATTGCTAATAATGAAGATTACGTTATTCGTTTTAAAACTCCAATAAATGAAACGTTGCATTTGCAAGATATCATTCGTGGAGATGTAAAATTTGAAACCAATCTTTTGGATGATAAAGTATTATTCAAAAGTGATGGAATGCCTACCTATCATTTGGCAAATATCGTCGATGATCATTTGATGGAAACATCACACGTTATTCGTGGTGAAGAATGGTTACCATCTATGCCACTACACGTAATGTTATACAGAGCTTTTGGTTGGGATGCTCCAGAATTTGCACATTTACCATTAATTTTAAAACCAATTGGAAACGGAAAATTATCTAAAAGAGATGGAGATAAAATGGGATTCCCAGTATTTCCATTGGAATGGAAGACTGAAGAAGGCGTTTCATCAGGATACAGAGAGAAAGGTTTTTTCCCGGAAACAGTTGTAAACTTTTTAGCTTTATTGGGTTGGAATGATGGAACAGATAAAGAACTTTTTACTCTAGAAGAATTAACAGAAGCTTTTGACTTAAAAAGAGTTCATAAATCGGGTGCAAAATTTGATCCAGAGAAAAACAAATGGTTCAATCATCAGTATTTAATGAAAACAGAAGATGTTGTTTTGGCTGAAGAATTCGCTAAAATTGTAGAATTAAAACATCTAAACAGATATTATTCTTTAGTTGAACTAACTAAAATAGTTTCTTTAATTAAAGAAAGAGCACACTTTGTTTCTGAGTTTTGGGAAATGAGTGATTTCTTTTTTATTGCTCCTGCAAATTATGACGAAAAAGCAAGCAAAAATTGGAAGGCTGAAACTCCAGCTTTGATGCAAGAATTAATATCAGTTATCGAAGAGATAAGCGATTTCACATCGTTAAATATTGAAACCATAGTAAAAGATTGGATGACTAAAAATGAAATTGGAATGGGTAAAATAATGCAACCGTTTCGATTAAGTTTAGTTGGAGCGCTCAAAGGCCCTCACCTATTCGATATTGTCGAAGTCATTGGAAAACAAGAAACAATTTCAAGACTACAAAAGACAATAGCAACTTTATAAAAAACTAAAAAGCTTCCAAAGTATTGGGAGCTTTTTTATTTTGTAACTTTAAAGATATTCGCACGTATAACTTACACGAACTTAAAAACTTAAACTATGAACATAGCATTTATTTTCATAATCATCTTCGGATTGATTATTTTTCTTTCCGCATTTTTTACGGTAAAACAACAAACGAGTATTATTGTGGAACGATTTGGAAGATTCCACAGTATCAGACAATCTGGTTTGCAATTAAAAATTCCATTGATTGATCGAATTGCAGGACGAGTAAATTTGAAAATTCAACAATTGGATGTTATCATTGAAACCAAAACCAAAGACAATGTGTTTGTAAAACTAAAAGTTTCGGTACAATTTATGGTTATTAAAGAAACCGTTTATGATGCTTTTTACAAATTAGAATATCCGCACGATCAAATCACTTCTTATGTTTTTGATGTCGTACGAGCAGAAGTTCCAAAATTGATTTTGGATGATGTTTTTGAACGAAAAGATGATATAGCAATTGCCGTCAAAAGAGAATTGAATGAAGCTATGACAACTTATGGATACACCATTATAAACACATTGGTAACCGATATAGATCCAGATATCCAGGTTAAAAATGCAATGAATAGAATCAATGCAGCCGATAGAGAAAAAACAGTGGCTGAATATGAAGCAGAAGCATCCAGAATCCGAATCGTTGCCAAAGCCAAAGCAGAAGCAGAAAGCAAACGTTTGCAGGGACAAGGTATAGCAGATCAACGTAGAGAAATTGCAAGAGGATTAGTAGAAAGTGTAGATGTATTGAATAAAGTGGGTATCAATTCACAGGAAGCCTCAGCTTTGATTGTCGTAACACAACACTATGATACTTTACAATCCATTGGTGCTGATACCAATTCAAATCTAATTTTGCTTCCTAATTCACCACAAGCAGGAAGTGATATGTTGAATAATATGGTTGCTTCTTTTGCCGCATCCAACCAAGTTGGTGAAATGCTGAAGAAAAACAAAGCAAAAGTAAAAACTAAAAATACAGGATCAATAGAAAATCCACAATTACCGACTGAAACGGAAGAACCGGAAACAGAAATATAACGACAATATAATTCATAAAAAAAGAGGCTTAATCGCCTCTTTTTCTATTTACTAAAAAACTTATAATATACGGTAGAATCGTTTTTAAAATATTCCTATAAGGGTTTGGAATTGCTTCTTTATAAGGTTCTAAAAATCCACTGACAATATTTTCAGGAGTTATAGTATCCTTTGTTTTTTGAATACTTAAAACTAATTTTTGATAACTAATCTCTTTTTCTAATTTTAAGATTTCTAGATCATGATCAATTGCTGCATAGGATGAATATTTTTTCGTCTCCATAATTAATCGTTAAAAAAGATTTCTGAAAATTTTTCTAAAATTGGTCCTTCAATAACTTTTTCCTTAATAGAAAATAAAAGAAAAGTCATAATCAAATAAAATCCTCCAACTATCAAAAATCCAATGGCATAACTGTCAAAATAAGTACCAATTGCAAGAGCGGCTGCTAAAGAACCAAATAACAAGACCATACTAAAACACAACAAAATCAAAGTAAACTTCAAAATCATTGTGGTAGATTTCATTGCAACCTTAAAACCCCACAATTTATAATATGAAGCTGACTTTTCAAAATAAGCGTGAGCTTGCTCCTGAATATTATCTGTGTTTTCTTTTATTTTGTCAAAAGCCATAGATGCTTGATTTTATTTCTGAAATTTAGCATTTTTTAATTTAAGATCTGCTAATTTATTTTCTAAAAATGAAATAACATCCTCAGTTTTATGACTTAATGAAGAAACTATATTTTGATAATTACCATCAATATCATCTTTACCTATTAAATCCTTTGCTTTTCCAACCAACTTTTCGGATACATCATGAAATTTATCCTGAAGATTATGTTTTGCATCATCAAAACCATCTTTAAGTTTTTCTCTAGTTTTGGATCCTTTATCTGGTGCAAACAAAATTCCAATACCTGCTCCTATAGCTGCACCAACCAAAATAGCTACAATTGTATTCCCAGTATTATTTGACATATTAATTGAATTTAGATGTTACTACTCATAAAAATACAACTTTATCAACAAACTAATGTTAACAAGCCGTTAAAGTGCAAATTATTAGCCAAAAAGTTAAAATGAAGCGTTTATTTAAACTAAAAAAATAAAATGGTGTATTGATATACAAAATAAAAAAAAATACTTTAAAAAGCAGATATAAAAGTTAATTTTAATCATAAAAAATTATTAAAACTATTTTTTTAATATATAAAATAAATAATAACTTAAATTTATCATTA
>DATEOV010000057.1:0-3234 GCA_035273645.1 Flavobacterium sp.
TTTAATTGAAAATTAAAAAACTAAATCTTCAGTATCGTTGTAATGTACTTTTTGTTTTACGGTTCCTTTTTCAAGAATCACAAAACTTGGATTGGCTCTTTCGATAGTTTTTAACGGGATAGCATCACAGAAATAAAAATCGAAAGTGATACCGTATTGTTTTTTAATTTTTGCAATTTCTTCTGGTGCAGAAGCTGTCATTCCAATTGTTTTATATCCTTTTGCGGAAGCGGTTTTACTGATTTGCTCCATCTTCGCAAGGCCATCTGCATTGGCAAGTGCCAAATCATAGGCAACAACCATTAATAATTTAGGCTCTTGCAATAATTCTTCCTTATAATCCGATCCGTCTTTTTCCATGACAAAATCATGAATAGGAGGAACGTAACCTTCTGTTATTACTTTGTCTTTTCTGTCTATAAAAGTGGCACCAGCTGGAATATTAGCCAAGTCTTTTTCTGTAAATTCTTTATCAACTCCATTTACTTTGTAGATAAAAATCATTTCCACTACCGATTTTGGCGCGCCTTCAGGAATTTCCATTCCTTTCTGGATGTTATTTCCTACTCTGAATGCACGGAAATCTTTTAGAGGCAAGTGATTGATTACCCAATATCCCATAAATACGCACAAAATAAGGGATAATATTACTAGGTTATTTTGAATTTTATTACTGAATAAAGGTTTAACCAATTTCATGTTCACAAACAGAATCAATATGAAAAACAATAAAACAACGTCTTTTGTAAAGGATTCCCAAGGCGTAAGGTGTAATGCATCACCAAAACAGCCACAGTCTTTTACCACATCAAAATAAGCGGAATAGAATGTCAGGAAAGTGAATTTTATGATCAAAAGTAATAAAAGCCAAATTGTCAATTTTGATTTGTAACCAATGAGTAGCATTACGCCCAAAACTACTTCTAAGATTACTATAAATAAGGCTATTGCTAAGGAGAATGGAACGAAAAACGGCATATTGAAAACCGGTTCGCTAAAATATTCCGCTAGTTTATAAGAGAATCCGACAGGGTCATTCAGTTTGATTAATCCTGAGATTATGAATAAGATTCCAACGAAAATTCGGGAGAATTGTGTGATGATGTTTTTCATTTTTGGGGTTTGTTTTAATAATATTCCTTTAGAAATTTTATGTAAAGCCTCGTGATATTTATTTTTTGTTCATCAAAATCAAAGCAAAAACCGAATAATTAATCATATCCTGATAATTGGCATCAATACCTTCAGATACGATAGTTTTTCCTTTATTGTCTTCAATTTGTTTAACACGAAGCAGTTTTTGCAAAATCAAATCGGTAAGTGAACTTACGCGCATGTCACGCCAAGCTTCTCCATAATCATGGTTTTTGTTTTCCATCAATTCTTTGGTCAAAGCAACTTTGGCATCGTATAATTGAGTTGCTCTTTCGGTTTCCAAATCGGGTTGATCGACCACGCCCAATTCCAATTGAATCAAAGCCATAATGGAATAATTGATGATGCCGATGAATTCTCCAGTTTCGTCTTCATCGACTTTTCGAATTTCATTTTCTTGTAAGCTTCTTATTCTTTGAGCTTTTATGAAAATTTGATCGGTTAGGGAAGGAAGCCTCAAAATGCGCCAAGCACTACCGTAATCTTTCATTTTATTGATAAAAAGCGTGCGACAAATGGTAATTACCTTGTCATATTCTTGTGAAGTATTCTTCATTATTGGTGTATATTTGTATAAAAATTGCACCAAAAATAAGAATAATTTTTTTGAATGCAGAACTTTAAGTTTCTAAAACCAAATTGGAATGACTATAAATTGTAAAGGGCAACTTATTGACTTGTCCACTCCAAAAGTAATGGGGATTTTGAATATAACTCCCAATTCATTTTTTGACGGTGGAAAGTATAAAGATGAAAATGAACTTCTAGGAAGAGTTGAGAAAATGCTCAACGAGGGAGCCGATTTTATTGATGTTGGAGCTTATTCTAGCAGACCCAATGCTGAGTTTGTTTCTGAAGAAGAAGAGATATCGAGAATAATTCCTGTTGTGAATTTACTACAAAGACATTTTCCTGAGACTATATTATCAATAGATACTTTTAGGGCAGAGGTAGCAAAGAGTTGTATTGAAAGTGGAGCTGCAATTATCAATGATATTTCTGCTGGAAAATTGGATGATAAAATGCTGGAAACAATTGCGAAATTTAAAGTTCCGTATATCATGATGCACATGAAAGGAACGCCGCAAACAATGCATGAATTTGTGCAATATGAGGATATAATCAAGGAAATGATATTCTATTTTTCGGAACGGATTACTGTTGCAAGAGCACTTGGCATAAACGATTTGATTGTGGATCCTGGTTTTGGTTTTGCTAAAACATTGGAACAAAATTATGCAGTAATGCAAAAAATGGAATTGTTTAAAATGCTTGAGTTGCCTTTGTTAGTTGGGATTTCGAGAAAATCAATGATTTATAAATCATTGGATATAAACGCAGAAATGGCCCTAAATGGTACTACAGTTTTGAATACGATTTCTTTAACCAAAGGAGCAAAAATACTTCGGGTTCATGATGTGAAAGAAGCTGTTGAATGCATTCGTTTATTTAGTAAATTGAATTAATAATGATGAAATATTTATTTGGTATTGTAGTATTGTTATGTTTTTCTTGTGGTAATAAAGAAGATGTTTTATTACCAAAAGCAGATCAAACTATAGTAAAAGAAGTCGTGGATTTATCACCAATTTACATTTTTTTCAGAGTAAAAGCGAAAGATACTTTGGCAGAAGTAAATAGAAAAAACAGTATTATTACCACCAATTGGGTTTTGAATATTGACAAGCGTTTGCCTTTACGATTGGTTATTCCCGAAGTGATAAAACTGCAACAACGGAAACGGGAAGAAAAGGAACACCGAAACGAATTGGCACAAAATTATTATTCCTATGCGGATAGTATTGGCAAAAATCTAGCCTTTATTCCTTTTACGAATGTGTATTATAAAATGGAGAAACCCAAAAATGGTGTAGTTGTTCTTTTTACTAAAAGTGGAAATATTAAAATTAATAATGAATTGGTTTCCAAAAATGACTTGAAAAAACATATAGGTAATTTCAATAGCAAATCAGAGGAAATAAGGTATTGTTTTGATAAAAACAGTAGTTATGGAAGTTATGTACAGAATAAAGTTTTTATTGACTCCATAGTTTCGAAAAGGGCATTTATGGAGGAGTT
>DATEOV010000058.1:0-3939 GCA_035273645.1 Flavobacterium sp.
TTAACCTTAAACTAATTTGATGAAAAAAACATTACTACTTTTAGTTGTTCTATTTTCTATTTCAGAAGCAAATGCCCAGTCTTATATGGGATATTTCCCGGATAATTATGCTGGTGTGCAGGGAGTGCTTTTTAATCCAGCCTCTATTGTTGACTCTCGTTTTAAAACAGATGTTAATATATTTTCAACCAGTAGCTCTTTAAACAATGATTACTATGGTCTAAGTTTATTTGACTTGGCGAAAAGTTCGTATGATGCCAATGTAGATGGTAAAAGAACACCAACTAAAAATAACGGCGGAATTGTATATTCTGATGTGATGGGGCCTTCGTTTATGTTTAATATAGCTCCAAAACATGCAATAGCTATTTATACAAGAGCCAGAGCTGTCATAAATGCCAATGATATAAATGGAGAATTATACGATCAATTGAAAGATGGTCTGGATGACGCATCTGATTTTAATATTCTTGTGGGAAATCCTAATGCAGTTGGACATACTTGGGGAGAAGTAGGAGCATCCTATGCTGCTGTTTTATGGCAAAGCAAACAACATTTCCTTAAAGGAGGTTTTACTGCCAAATATTTAATTGGAGGAGCAAATTCTTATATGCAAGGAGATAATGTAACTTCAGCTTTTAATCAGACCAACGATCCAATGACAAGTACTTTGGTAACTACTGGTACACTTACAATTGGAAGTAATCCGGATTTTATTACTGGTGATGAGGATTTTGAATTTGACCCTAATTCAAGAGGATATGGTGCTGATTTTGGTTTGATTTATGAGTGGAGACCCGATTATGAGTCTTATGATTTGGACAAAGCCAAAGCGGTTGATAATAATTTTAGAGACTTGAATAAATATAAATTGCGTTTTGGATTATCTATTACAGATATAGGTTCTATTAAATACAATAATTTAAGAGAAGATTTCTATAATATTAATGGTGTGGTTTCTCAACAAGATATTGATGATGCCGAAGACTTTGGCGATTTTTTGGAGACTCATTATGGAACGCCTACAACAAGATATTTTTCTAAAAAAGCCAATTTGCCTACAGTATTGCACGTTGATGCGGATTGGAATATGTACAAGA
The DNA here is from genome assembly GCA_035273645.1 of Flavobacterium sp. Classification (GTDB taxonomy): domain Bacteria; phylum Bacteroidota; class Bacteroidia; order Flavobacteriales; family Flavobacteriaceae; genus Flavobacterium. The sequence continues at coordinate 1,101 of DATEOV010000058.1, forward strand.
AATTCTATTTGAACTTAAACGGAAATCTTAGCTTAGTAGAGAAATCGGCTCTAGGAAAAACGAGTTCTGCAAATACTTGGATTTTGACACCACGTTATGAAACAAGATGGTTTACATTCTCTCTACCTATAAATTATATGGAATATAGCGGAATGCAAGTTGGTACTGGATTGCGTTTTGGACCTTTATTTGTTGGTTCTAGTTCATTAATTACTAATGTGCTTTCTAAAGAATCCAAAGCGGCCGATGTTTATTTTGGTTTCAAAATTCCGGTGTATCAAAAGAAATTTAAAGATACGGATGAGGATGGAATTTTAGATAAAGAGGATTCTTGTCCAACTGTTGCGGGCCCTGTTGAAAACAAAGGTTGTCCATGGCCAGACGCTGATGCAGATACTGTAGTTGATAAAGATGATGCATGTCCAACAGTTGCAGGACCAGTAGAAAATAAAGGTTGCCCATGGGGAGATGAAGATAAAGATACGATTTTGGATAATGTTGATGCTTGTCCAACTGTTGCAGGTCCTGTTGAAAACAAAGGTTGTCCATGGCCAGATACTGATGGAGATTCAGTGTTGGATAAAGATGATAAATGTCCAAATGAAAAAGGATTGGTTGCCAATGCAGGTTGTCCTGAGCTAGATGCGGATAAAGACGGTGTTACTGATAAAGAAGATGCTTGTCCTACTGTTGCCGGACCAGCAAGCAATAAAGGTTGTCCTGAAGTGTCCAAAGAAGCACTAAAAGAACTTAAAGTTCAAGCAAGAGCTGTGTTTTTTGTTACTGGAAAAGCAGTTTTACAAAATGCTGATAAAGGACAAACAGACGGAAGATTGGATGCTATTAAAGAAATTATCAAAAATTATCCAAATGCCAAGTTCTCTATCGAAGGGCATACGGATAATGTAGGTAATCCTAAAGCGAATCAAAAACTTTCTGAGGCTAGAGCCAAAGTGGTTATGGATGCGTTAATTGCAAAAGGTGTTAATCCACAAAATTTAACGTATAAAGGATTTGGAGCTACGAAACCTGTTGCAAGTAATAAAACGGCAAAAGGAAGAGCCGAAAACAGAAGAACCGAAGTGATACACGTAGGGACTATTTACGAAGGAAAATTATAATTTTTAATTCTAAAAAAAAGCCGTTCTTAATTGAATGGCTTTTTTTATTTTTGCATGCCGCTAAGAAGAAAATTATTTCTCATAAATTAATAGTGATTTAAAAAAAAATAGAGATGACGACACAAGAATTAATCCAACAAATTAAAATTAAAAAATCATTTCTATGCGTAGGTTTAGATGTGGATTTAAATAAGATTCCAAAGCATTTATTGGAGACAGAAGATCCTATTTTTGAATTCAACAAAGCTATTATTGATGCGACTCATGATTTGACTGTGGCCTATAAACCAAATATTGCATTCTTTGAAGCTTACGGAATAAAAGGATGGATGTCATTACAAAAGACAATTAACTATATCAACGAAAAGCATCCTGATATTTTTACCATTGCAGATGCCAAAAGAGGAGATATTGGGAATACTTCATCGATGTATGCCAAAGCTTTTTTTGAAGATTTAAATTTTGATAGTGTAACTGTGGCTCCTTATATGGGAAAAGATTCAGTTGAGCCTTTTCTAGCTTTTGAAAACAAACATGCCATTATGTTGGCGTTGACGTCCAATGAAGGTGCTTTTGATTTTCAAACCTTAATTGTTAATGGAACCCGAGGCGAAGCCGAACGGAGCGAAGCTAAAGAATTGTACAAACACGTATTGGAAACATCTAAAACATGGAAAAATTCTAAAAATCTAATGTATGTTGTTGGCGCTACCAAAGCTGAATATTTCACCGAAGTTCGTAAAATTGTACCGGATAGTTTCTTGTTAGTTCCTGGAGTTGGCGCACAAGGCGGAAGTCTTTCGGAAGTTTGCAAATACGGAATGAATGACAATGTTGGATTGCTAATCAATTCTTCTCGGGCTATTATTTATGCTTCTAATGGAACCGATTTTGCTGATGTAGCCAGAGCCGAAGCTTTGAAAATGCAACAGGAGATGGAAGAGATTTTAAGCACGAAATAATATATTTTTTTTACACAGATTTCATAGATTAGCACAGATTATTTTGTGAAAATCTGTGAAATTTGTGTTTTAAAACCTTTGCGTACTTTGCGGTTAATAAAAAAATGAAACAATTTACAGACCAACTCGGCACTTCTCATACTTTTGATTCCTCTCCCAAGCGAATTGTTTCTCTTGTGCCTTCTCAAACCGAATTGTTATATGATTTGGGTTTGGAAGACAGCATAGTTGGAATCACGAAGTTTTGTGTGCATCCTTATCATTTTAAGTCAACCAAAAAAATAGTGGGTGGTACCAAAAAAGTTCGTTATGATAAAATCCGTTTATTGGAACCGGATATTATCATTTGCAACAAAGAGGAAAATACTCAAGAAATGGTAGATGAGTTGCGTAAAATTTGTACAGTTTGGGTAACCAATATTGCTACATTGGAAGATAATTTTCAAATGATAACCGACTTTGGTCAGATATTTGATAAGAGAACAGAAGCCAGAAAATGGAATGATAAATTGGCTTTTGCCTTGAGCGATTTTAAAAATTTTATCAATGATATTCCCGTTAAGAAAGTGGCTTACTTTATTTGGAAAAATCCTTATATGGTAGCTGGTTCGGGGACTTTTATAGATGAATTATTAAAGCTGAATCATTTTCAAAATCATTTTGCTTCCAAAGAAAGATATCCTGAAATTGAACTTGAAAAAATAGAAGAAGAAGGAGAATTGGATTTAATTTTACTCTCTTCGGAACCGTTTCCGT
>DATEOV010000059.1:0-2542 GCA_035273645.1 Flavobacterium sp.
GTCAAATTACTCATTTAATAATTCTTTTTCTATAAAGACTTACTTATATTAGTATTTAAGTTTACCCTTAATGGTGAGTCAAAGGCGGAATTCGTCTAAACTGTAATGATATTAATTCGTCTAAAAAAGGACCGATTTTCATACCGTCTTAGAAGTAGACCGTTTTTTTTACTCTGATTTTTTCTATATTCGCTCAAACTTTTTCCTACTTTTACTCGTATTTTTTTGACTACCTTTATTTTACGCACAAATACAATTAGTGGTTATGAAGTATGCATTTGCTTACCTGCGAGTGAGTACAGAGGAACAAACAGTTTTGAATCAAAAGCTGGCTATGCAAGGTTGGGCACAATCACATGATTTTCAGATTTTGGATTACTTCGAAGATTCTGCAATTAGTGGAAAAACAGCTGCAATTGGCCGAACAGGATTCCAAGAACTCTTAAGAATAATAAGATTAGAACCGGTCGATGCAGTTTTGGTTTATGAACTTTCGAGGGTGGGCCGCACTTTTTGGGATACTTTGGAAGCTATTAAGGCTATCGAACAATATTCCCCGTTAATCTCCTGCTCTCCACGGGAAACTTTTCTTCAAACAACTGAACCAAGCATCCGAAAGCTCATGCTGGGAATACTGACATGGGTAGCAGAACGGGAAAGAGAGTTGCTGGTTCAAAGAACCAAAGACGGGATTGTTAGAGCTAAATCCGTGGGGAAACATATAGGAAGGCCTAGTAAAGTGTTAAACACCGCTGAATTAATTAATCACCTATCTCAGAATAAATCTAAATTAATCATTGCAAGGGAATTAGGTGTATCAAAGGCAACACTTTACAAAAATTTGAAAAATCTTACCACTTAGTTAGTACTTCTTTTATTAATATCTAAAATAATTTCCAGTTGAGTGTCTATTATCTTATTTAGAGAATATGAGTCAATAGCTAAAGGAGGTATGACAATCATGGTACTTCCTAGCGACCTAAGTAGGACGCCCCTTTTGAGTGATTCTCTTATAACAAAATAGTTAATAGGCATGTTACCTACACAGGTAATTGGTTTGTTATTAACTGCAAGATCGAATCCTGCTAATAATCCTTTGTATCTAATATTTTTTACGATTGGAATCGATTGAAATTCTTTTAACCTTTTCTCAAGTTTATTGCTATTTGATCTTATTTTGTCCAGAAGGTGATATTCTTTGTACATTTTTAGATTTTCAATAACAGCCGTACATCCAATTGGGTGTCCAGCAAACGTGTGACCATGAAATAAGTGTTTTTGGTCTCTTAAACTGCCAGAAAATTCTTGAAATATTTTTTTGGAAGTTAATGTAAGGGCTAGCGGAAAATAACCTCCTGTTATTGCTTTGCCAAAACATACAATGTCTGGAATGCTTTTCTGGGATTTGTATTCTATCATGTTTCCAAGTCGTCCAAATCCAGTGGCGATTTCATCTAAAATCAACAAAATGTTATGCTTTTTGCACAAATCGCTGATTCTCTTTTGATAACTATTTGGATATATATTGACTCCACCAGCCAATTGAGCACCGCTTTCCATAATGAGTGCTGCAGTTTTATCTGCTTGTGTCTCAATTATCTTTTCTGTCCGTTCTAATAATAAATTTAATTTTTGTGAATTTACTATTCCATCTAGGGTTACCTTTTTGGGATTCGGAATTACGTGACAATTAAATAACAAACTTTTGTAACTTTTAAAGTATCTGTCAACATAACCTACTGACATAGCACCAATAGTATCACCGTGGTAACCATCAGCTAATGATAAAAATGAGGTTTTTTTCAAATAACCTCGGTTGTTCCAATATTGGACTGCAATCTTTAACGCAGCTTCTATAGCGGAGGAACCATTGTCTGTGAAAAATATTTTGTTCATTCCCTTAGTTAATTTTAAAAATTCATTAGACAACTCAATCGCTTTATTATTTCCTATTCCAAAAATAGTTGAGTGAGGTATCTCATTTATCTGTTTGATCATTGCATTTGTAATTCGATTAGTGCTAAATCCCCAAACATTGCACCACATGTTGGACAGGCCATCGAGATATCTGTTACCTTTGCTATCACAAAAATAAAAGCCAGTTCCAGATGATATGATTCTCCTCTTGAGATATTTAGTGTAATCTTGCATTTGCGTATAAGGATACCATACATTGTCATTTTTAGACAAATATAGATAATCTATTCGTGCGTTGATTATTAAATTCTTTATTTTTCAATTCTTGAAATATATATTGAAAGCCATTTAATGTAAACTGCTAACCAGATGGACTTGAAGGAATTATTGTACTCAAAGATCGATCAACTTGGGATAGATCATATTAAAATGAAAATTAAAAGTAACATTCAGAATTCAGAATATATAATCAAAATATTATTTAAAGAATGTGCTAGTTCAAATGAAATTCAGAATTTAACGCAATCTGATTATATCTCATTGGCTGAAGGTTTAATGCATTTCTTACTTGCAATTACCATAACACCATCGCAGAGGAAAATTAATATTTGTAATACCGAAGTCA